>JAYTKL010000371.1:0-6780 GCA_043730305.1 Deinococcales bacterium
CTCGAGTTTACTGGTTGCGTCTCTTTCGGGTAGTATGCAATTCGTCAACAACGTTGAGCACGGGAATATTCATGATCGTGAATAATGTCCGCGTGTCAATATGCACCCGAGTCCCCGTCTCGAGATCAACAACTTGCCCTCAGACCCCATAAACCGATAGCCTGAACCCATGACCGCCAAAAAACCCGCCAGCAAAAAACCAAAAACCACCGCTCGAGCGACAGTATCAGCCCCTCGAGTTAAAACATCAACTTTGAGCGCCAAAACCAAAAGTGTCACCGTTGCCTTTCAGGGCGTTCCTGGGGCGTACGGCGAGATTGCCGCGAATGCAACCAGCCCCAACGCCGTCCCCAAGGGTTACACGACCTTTCACGAGGTGCTCGAGGCGGTACGGGTTGGTGAAACCGACTTGGGTGTGATTCCCGTCGAAAATTCCTTGGCTGGCACGGTTTACCAGGCAATGGATTTGCTGCCCGAAACGGATTTGCACATCATTGGCGAGATCATCGTGCGCGTCAACCATCATCTGCTGGCGCTGCCAGGGGTCAAACTCGAGCAAGTCAAACGCGTTCACTCGCACCCGCAGGCGCTGGCACAAAGTGACGGTTTTATTGCCAAGCACCACATGACACCCATTCCAGCGTTTGACACTGCCGGCGCAGCCAGTGAGCTGATCGAACGCGGCGCGACCGACGAAGCCGTGATTGCCAGCAAACGCGCTGGCGAACTGTACGGTCTAACCATTCTGGCGGCAGGCATCGAGGACGAAGATTTCAACTACACGCGCTTTCTGGTGCTGTCAAAACACGAAATCGAACCGCAAGACGTGCCGTACAAAACCAGTTTGGTCTTTGCCGTGCGTCACACCCCAGGATTTCTGCTCGAGACACTCAACCAATTAAAGGGCTTGAACCTGACCAAAATCGAGTCCAGACCGCGCCGTGACCGCGCCTGGAGTTACTTAATTTACATTGACATTGAAGGTGATGCTCGAGAAACCCGCATTGCCCAAGCCCTGGTGGGCGTGCTGCAAAAAGCCAGTTTCGTCAAGGTGCTCGGCTCGTACCCAATGGCGCTCGAGCCTGTGAGTTAAAAGAGAATATGGCAGGCATGAGTGTGCCTGAAAATCACAGTTCTTATAGCTTAGGACTTACGCACTTTTGTTTTCTGATCTATCTTAAGAAATGAAATTTTACCCACCTACACCAGGGCGATCCTTGTGATCGCCCCTACGAAATTCTAAAAATGATTGTAGGGGTGAACCTGCGAAAATGCCCGTCAGGTGCGTCTTATTTTCAAGAATGTGTTCACCCTTCCCGCGTAATTGGATTTGTGTAGCACGACAAATCATTGCTTTTAACTCATTGATTATCCGACTGCGTAAGTCCTAAGCTTTGACCTCAAAAATTCAAAAACCAGAGTTTAAAGTTTAAAACCCAACCCCAGCCTCGAGCACATGCCGCACGCGCTCGGGCAAACTTGAATAATCTTTGGCGGTAATGCCAGCCACGGGCTTCGCCAGTTTTAACGCCAAAAATGCTTTCGCGGTCGCCTCCAAGTAAAACAACATCTCAGGCGGCGCTTCAGGCTCGAGCAACTTTTTAGGACGCCCACGCCCACGGGATTTCACAACCTGCAACAACAACACTTCAAGCTGCCCCTGAAAATACTCGAGCGCCAAAAACACCGCGCAATCCACCGCATCACCCGTTGCACCCACAAACAATTTCTCGAGCGACCCGTTTTGACCAGACCCGTTTTGATTAGACCCAAGCGCCAAATCGGGATTGCGAATCAAACTTTTGCACGCCGACTGCACCAACGGATTCGCCATCGTGTTTTTGCAATGCGAACACGGCAAAATTGTGCCACTGGGTTCTGGTTCGGTCAAACCGTTACACACAGGACACGGCAGCCAGCCACGGCGTACCCGTTCCGCCCTCACCCGCTCGAGCGCCTCTGCGGTCTTGCGCACCAACGGCTGCATGTCCGGGGGTGCAACTTCCAAGAGCGCATTCACCCTCGCCTTCTCGAGTTTGGAGAGCGAAGGCAGTCGCGTTTTTTTTGCCCCAACCACCTTGTGCTCAAACACACCCATCTGAAAACGTAAATCCCTCGGGGCTTCATCGCCCAACTTTTCACGCAACATCTCGAGGTATAACCCGCGCTGCATGGTAAAAAAGTTTGCCGCCGTCGAATCCTGGGTCTCTATTATCATCACGCCGTCACGCACCGCCACCGCACGGGTTGTCCGTGCCATCTGCACGCCCACAACCTCCGACCATGCCACCAACGGACGCGCCCTGGTCATGCCGCGTTTGAGATTGGTTTTGTTCATCACCCGCGTTAAAACATCGGTGATTGGACGCACCGCGCCTTTGCGTTTTTTGCGAAAAGCTTCAGGCATGGGATAACCTTTGATGAGCGCCGCAAGCAATTTGATACTGACTTAATCGAAAATGACGTTCCGAACTCTTAAAAGTCACCCCCTGCGCAGTAGGGGGTCGCCGCTTGCGGCGGGGGGTCGTGCAAGATTCAGTCATCAAACTAATGCCGCACGACCCCTCCGTCTCTCGCTTCTTGCCCCTTAAAGCAGCACCTGACGGGCTTGGGGCGCTGCGCTCGAGCCACCTCCTGCACGCAGTGCAGGAGTGTCCTACGTCGCAGGGGAGAACTAAAAACATTGGATTTCTATTATTTTGAACGAAGAAACTGATTAATTCGGAATGTTCGCAGCAAGCAGCGCCCCTACGGGGAAACACCATCATGCTTGCACCTCGAGTTTGCCATTCTCAATTTTGAACAACTTCGCGGCATGATCGGGGGCTTCAGTTCCAGTCACAATGGCTTGCGGCACGCTCGAGGCAAGCTCGAGCAGGAACTTACGACGGTGCGCGTCGAGTTCGGCGCTGAAATCGTCAATCAAAAGCACGGGCGCTTCACCAAATTTTTCTTTGAGTAAATCAAACTCGGCTTTGCGCATGGCAAGCGCAATGGTACGCGCCTCGCCCCGTGAGGCGTAATCGAGTGCCAAGACATTGCCAAGTTTAATCTCGAGATCATCACGGTGCGGTCCTATGGCGCTCGAACCTCGAGCCAATTCCTCACGACGTTTCTCGTTCAAATGCGCCTGAAAATCCTCGAGCCGAGCGGTTTCGATAAGGTTCAACTCAAGTTTTTTGCTGTTGCCCGCCAGGTTGCTCTGCGCCGTTTCGGTCAAGGTTTTGAGTTTGTTGACGGCTCGACGGCGAAGGCGCATGATTTCCGCGCCCAACTCGGCAAAACGCGCATCCCAGACTTCCAAACCCACGCCACCAGTTTTCAGCGCCGCGTTGCGTTGCGCCAGCGTACGTTCATACAACACCAGTGCCTGCGCGTAACGCGGCGACATTCTCGAGACGAGCGCATCCAAAAATGCCCGACGTACCGATGGTGAACTGTGCACCAAATCGGCATCCTCGGGACGAATCAAAACCGCCGATGCGTGCCGCGCCAGATCAGCCGTTTTGACCCGCACGCCGTCAACCTTCGCCAACTTCTTGCCCTTGGCAAGCCCCACCTCAAGTTTGGTGATGCCGTCCTCACGTTCGAGTTCCGCCCCGACAAACGCCTCGCGTTCCCCCAACCGAATCACGGTTTCGACCCTGCTGACCTCGAGCACCCCCGTCAGGCAAACAAACGCCGCCTCGAGCAGATTGGTTTTGCCTTGCGCGTTGCCACCCACCACCGCGATTAAACCGAGCGGAAACTCGAGTTTGCCAGCCTCGAGATGACGGTAATTCAGGGTTTGCAAACTGCGCAAGATCATTGGGTTTATTCTAGCTCGAGAAAACACGGGCTTGATGCAAAAGAAAAAGGGCGGCACACTGCCGCCCTTTTCGGTGGTTTAAAATTTATATTTTGAAACTGATTCCGAACGCGCCAGCGTAATAAAACTGGATCGGACTTGAAGATCCAAGGACAATGTCCAAACCAAGGCTGGTATCGACAAACAATGAGAGTCCTTTTTGCAAAACGTATTCAAGACCAATCGTGCCCTGAGGTCCGAAGAAAAAACCACTTTGAATAAACGCATTGCCAAAGTAGAAACCAGCATGAAGTCCAACGCCATAAAACAAAGTCAGAGGAGCGCTGTCACCCAGTTTGATTTGTCCAAGCATCAGATCGGCTTGAGCTTGTATGTTGAGGAAAAAGCTTGTTCCAACCGCAACACGAAAACCTGTTCCCTGCTTGCCCACATCACCCGTGCTGTACTGCACGCCCAACGGATAACCGAGACGGACACCGAAAGACTGTGCGAAAGATGGCGAAGCGAACATTAAAAACGCGATCAGACCGATGAGCAATTTCTTAAGCTTCATTTTGACCTCCCAGGTCATGGAATTAACTGCAAAAGCAGAATAACACAAGTTGCAAAATACGCGTCAAATTAAACAACCCAGCCTTAAATTCTTGCCTCGAGCAACACGAATTCTGGTCAAACGCCAGCCTCGAGTAAATGCTGTTGAAGTTTGGCATTCGCAAGCAACCCCCAGGTTGAAACTCGAGGGCTGTCAAGTTCTCATTCGGAGTGATGCGCTAAGAATTGCGCCATAAATCCAAGGTATACTCTCGAAGATAATCAATAGGAGGTTTTATGAAAAAAATTCTGATCGTTTTACTGGCAATCATTGGCTTCTCGAGCTTTGCAGGCGCACAAAATTTTACGGTGCGTTTTGGACCTCAACTCACCCTCGCTCCGGGCGTGGGATTTGCCATTGATGCAAACGTGCAAGGCAAAGAACTGGCAAAGTTTTCCTCGAACCTCAGCCTCGGGTTGAACGGTAGTTTTATATTGGGTTTTGGCAATGGTGTGAGTTTTTTATTAAGCGTCGGACCAACCTTAAATATTGAATTTGACCCCAAAGGCGATGTGTTTTTTGGTTTTAACCTTGGACTTGCCGGTGGCGGTGGGGGTACAACCTTTATTTTTGGTTTTGTCAGCGGAGTACATTATTTTGTGACCCCTAGCATTAACCTATTTACAAACCTGGCATTGATTGTTGTTCCTGGGATTGGCGGGTCGCTCGACTTTGGTGCAGATTTCCGACTCTCGAGAGACATCAATTTATACGCTAAGTTTATAGTCGGATTTGCTGGAAGTTTTGGGTTGGGAACAGGACTGACCTTCCGTTTTTGATCTTCAAAACGTATTGACGTGAACAGGCTGGTGAAGATTTTTCTTCACCAGCTTCATTTTTTAAAAATTTGCAATTTCAAGAAATCGCTTACGGGCAAGCTTAAAATTGCTCGAGGTTCTTTTGAATCCGAGCATTGGCAGGTAAAACACCAGGCACAAACTCGAGTCCAGTCAGTTTTTCATACGCCGCAATGTACCGCGCCGCAACTTGTGCCACAAATTCGGGCGGCATGACGGGCGGCACGCCATCACCCTTGTACCCGCGCATCACAAACCATTCGCGCAAGAATTCCTTGTCAAAATTCTTGGGATTGCTCGGGTCTAATTCCACACTCTCGAGCGTCCAATAGCGGCTGGAATCGGGCGTGTGCATTTCGTCAATCAAGACCAATTGCCCGTCAATCAAACCAAACTCGTACTTGGTGTCCACCAGCATCAAACCAGCCGCTCGAGCAATTTCTTGACCACGCTTGAAGAGTGCCACGGCAACCCGTTCGACCTGTTCCCAAATGGCTGGCGTGACCAAACCGCGCTCGAGGATTTCAGTGCGCGTCAGGCGTTCATCATGACCGCCCGCCTCGGCTTTGGTGGTTGGCGTGATGATCGGCTCAACCAGGGCATCGTTTTTGCGCAGACCATCAGGCAGCTTAATGCCGTATGCTTCACGCATTCCAGACTCGTACAACGACCACAAACTGGTTTTTGTAACCCCCGTGATAAAACCACGAACAATCACCTCCACGGGCAAAGGCTGGGCTTCTCGAGCCACCGTTACGTTCTCGTCGGGAACAGACAACACATGATTCGGTACGATGTCTTTGGTTTGCGCAAACCACCACGCGGAAAGTTGATTTAAAGCTTGTCCTTTAAACGGAATCGTGCCAAGAACCACATCGAAGGCACTGATGCGATCTGTGGTGATGAGGATTCTCGAGCCGTTGTGATGGTACATGTCACGGACTTTGCCCGTGAATTTCGTGCCAAAACCTGTTAAGTTAACGTGCTCGAGGGCGTTCGGGACGGCTTCTATTAATTCTTGATGGGTGAGCATAAAAACCTTTCTTGCTTTTGAAACTCGAGCAACCTTCGTTCTGCTCTCATCCCCGACCCTTCTTGCCCCTTACGGCAGCACCTTCTTGGTTTCAAGACGCACCTGACGGGCGAAACCGCTTCGGGCTTGGGGCGCTTCTCTCAACATCGAGAGAAGGGAGCTTTGGTGCTGCGTTGAGAGGATTTTCTAAATTTCCTTACGCGTTTTTAAGACCGTTTTGGAATAACACCAAACCACTGTTTCCGCGCTCATTACGGTGAACTCGAGGGTGTTGCCAGTCGAAAACATGGTTTTCGGGATGCGGCATCAAACCCAGCACGTTTCCAGCGGCGTTGCTGATACCTGCAATGCCAGCGATGCTGCCGTTCGGGTTGGCGGGATAACCAGCACCAGCGTAAGTCAGGGCAATCAAATTATTTGTTTGCAAATGCTCAAAGGTGGCGTTGTCACTGACCAAGAAACGACCTTCACCGTGCGCCACAGGGCAATCAATCACATTTTCAAGTCCTTGCAAGAAGACGCTGCTCGAGTTTTTGTTGACCTCGAGCGT
>JAYTKL010000372.1:0-2044 GCA_043730305.1 Deinococcales bacterium
AACGACGACTTGAGCGTGAACCTGACGGTCAACTTGTCCACAGCCTCAACCTTGTCAATCGGGGCGAAATCCGAGGACAGCCTCGAGCCACTTTTTGAATCTTTGGCAAGGTCAAAGGTGAATTTCACATCGTCGGCGCTGAAGGCTTCACCGTCGTGCCATTTGACGTTTGGGCGCAGCTTGAACGTGTAAACCAGACCATTTTGAGAGATCGTCCAACTTCGCGCCAGGTCCGGGCTTGGTCTGAGGTTTTCGTCTGGACGGGTCAGTCCAGGAAAGATCACCTTGTTGACCAAAATTGAACCCAGTTCTGGGGCAATCAGGGGGTTCATGATCGGATCATTGATGATTGCCACCCGCAGCACGTTGCCTTGCTGCGCTGTGGCGTTCAATCCGACGCCGAGCGCAATGGCGCAGGCACTGGTGATGACGAGAGCGGTCTTGTTTCGTTTCATCTTTATTCCTCCTTGGGTTTGATGCTCAATTGGTTTGAACTGCTTCATTCAAGGTTGTTGTGGCATCTCTCAGGGCTGCCACAATTCGATTTTGCCCCCGTGTCAGGTGTGTGCGGTAAAAGCCACGTTTTTCCGGTGTCACCCGAGCAATCTCGAGTGCCGGCTCAAGGTCGGGCAGCGGCGCGATGGTCTCGGCTGGGTCGTGAAAAAAGCCGGTCTCACGGGTGTAGTTGATCGGCACGAGAAAACGTGCCAAACGACGGATTGCCCGGTTGACGCGCTTCACATCGGGGTCGGACACCGACTTGGCGCTCAAGCTTTGGGCGTAAGCCGCAAAGCCAACCAGTGCAGCCTCGAGACCCATCAGGGCATCCCTGGCAGCCTGGAACGAGAAGTGCTGACCGGCGGCGACTTGGCGAGTCTCGAGCGTCTGTTTGAGGTCTTGAATGGTCTGTCCAAAATCGAAAGGCGCAACTGTGGCGTTTGCCGTGCGGCGCACGGCTGCCAAGTAGATTTTCATATCGCGCAGCAAGATGTCGCGGTCCGCAATCTCGAGGGTGTCATCCTCGGTGTGCCAGGCGATGTTGCCGCCACAACCGCCAACGGCGTAATAGCCTTTTTCTTCGCGCAGTTTGGCGGGCATGGTCGAGGAGAGCATCAGGTAACTCGAGATGCCAATGTTGTTGAACGAGTAATCACCCGCCTGGTGGGCACGCTCGCACTGAACCAAAGTGTTTTCCCCGGCAATGTCGTGAATCACCTGCGTGACAAAACTTTCGGTTTCAGACATGGTGCACAATTCGGTGAAGGTGGTCGCCCAGCGGCAGCCCGGCGAGTCGCAATTGACCTGAGCGATGCAGTTTTCGTACAGGTCAATCGCAAAGTTGTCGGCAAACCAGGTCGAACCGGCGTAACGCCCAGTCGAGTGCCCGGGCCACCAGGCAATTTTGACGCTTCGTTTGAGGCTGGCGCGGTGCTGCCACAACACCCGTGCAATCTCGAGCATGGTGGCATCACCAACCGCGTTGTCGCCAATGCCATAATCCCAGGAGTCGTAATGTCCGTGCAGCAAAACGAACTTGTCTGGTTCTTCAGTCCCTGGAATGGTCACGACCGGCACTGGTGAAGCAAACCAGCCCTCCTCGAGACTCGCCTGAATCGTCACGGATTCGCCGTTTCGGGCGGCTTGGATCAGGGCTTGACCGTCGGGATTGTTGACCGCGACCACCACCATTTTTGGCTTGCGCGGCAGGTCGTTCAGATCGGGCGAACCCCAAATGGTCGTGCAGATGCCCCAGTGCGCATTTTTACCGGCATTGACCGCAATCAGCGCCAGCGCCCCTCGAGCCTCGAGATCGGCGACCTTGCCTGGCATCCCGTAACCCTCGCTGACGACAATTTTTCCTCGGCAGTCGAGGTCCTCGGTGAACACCACACGGTCAAAAACATCGCTCGAACTGCTGGCATAAAGGCTGGACATGTAAACCAGTGGCGCACTCAAACCTTCGGTGCTCAGGCTCATTGCCATTGGTTTGGCGTTGTACTGGTGCTGTCCAAACTTGACACTCGCCTTTCCTGGCAGGCTGAGA
>JAYTKL010000373.1:0-2462 GCA_043730305.1 Deinococcales bacterium
TGCGTGTGTGAGGGAGTCTATTTCAGAAGGTGATGTGCTTGGCTGGTTTTCGGATTGTGGTTATCGGTTAGCGCGTCAACCATTATGAAAACTGCTGTAGTTTAACGTCAAACAGATGAGTGAAGCTGAAAATGAAATCGAGAGAAACCAAAACTCGAGCGGCATGAAGACTCAAGGCTCGAGAAGTTCTTGTGCTTGAAGGCTCGAGCTTTAAGTTTTCATGCCCCTGGCGTGTTGCACGAACTTTGACCAGCAGAGGTTAAAGCTTAAAACCCAGCTTGGTTTTTCAGGGACGCGGTGCGCTGGCAACCTCGACATCGTAATTACCGATGTTGTTATCACCCAAAGACGTGACGGTAATGGTCACATCGTAGGTTTTAGCGTTGATTGGCATACTGCAAACCATCTTCTCGCCGACTTTGGCTTTCATGTCGTTCGGGCAGGTGATCTGAGGTGATGGTTGACCAACTTTTTTGCTCAAAGCTTCCATCGAACCGGTTTCGACATCTGCCTTGGAAAAGGTTTTTTCGCCGCAGCCGATCAACAGCAGGGTTGAGACAAACGCGAGTATAATTTGTGGTTTCATACACAAATTATACTCCCAAATCTAACAGAATGTGATTTTGGTGAAAAGGACAAGCGGAGCACATTAGTTTGCTGAATGCTTGAGCATTGGGTTTTGGTAGGTTTCAACGTAAACCTTTGGCTGCCGCCCTTGCCAAGACCCGCGCCCGAAATTCCGTGTTCGGAAACCAAACCTTGATGTTCTCGAGTGCCTGCCGTGCTCGAGTTTGCTTTCTTGGAAGTACGTTTTCATGTCGTTTTCGTGACGCAAGACGTAAGCCACAACTGCGTAGAGGCTGGTTTGAAGCCGTTTGAACTTTGAAACCCTGATTCTGCTTCACACCGAAAACACCATGCCATACAATCAAGAATGCCCTGAAAACAAGGCTATAAAAGTGACTTAACCGATGACGAATGGCAATTCACCGCCCAATACCTTGCCATCATCCGCCTTGATGCCGTTCAAAGAAAACATGATGCTCGAGAAGTGCTCAACGCCATTCGTTACCTCTTGCTTTGAAGGCGAAATTGCGATTATAAGCGGTTCAAGCTTCTTGGGATGAGTTGGATCGATTTCAGGATGTTTATTCAGATTTGGTTGTTAAGTCTGCGTAAGGTCAGTAAATAAGTGGATTCCGTTTGCATCAGATGAATCTGGAAACTTCCTTTGTGTAGATTACGACCCAGCAGAAGGCGGTGATGTTGGTTAGGTTATTTTGTGGGCATCTGATCCACTTTATGAAGTGATTGCACCAAGTTACCGCGCCTGGCTCGAGCAATTCGCAAACGATCTCGAGGCTGGAAAGTACAAATGGGATGTTGAAGATAAATCTTGGTCTAGGGTAGATGATTCAAGCGGCAACTAAAATTTCATATTTTACAACCTCACCACTTGCGAATCTTTGGTTCCACCCCAAAGCGCCCGTTGCCTGCCGCTGGCGTCAAGCACAAAGGCGTTTTTGGTGTCCTCGAGTTGCGCCCGCAGCACTTTCAGCATTCGCAGCCGAACTTTTTTATCCAAGATTGGAAAGATCATCTCGAGGCGGCGTTCAAAGTTGCGTGGCATCCAATCGGCACTGCCCGCCCAAACTTGCCAGTCATCGTTATTTTTAAACGCGGCGATTCGGGCGTGCTCGAGGTAACGCCCAACCAGACTGCGCACCTTGAATTTGGGGTGAATCAGCGTCAGGCTCGAGCGAATAATCAGTTCAACTTTCGCGCCAGCATCGGCGGCATGTGCCAAGGCTTTAAGCACACCAGGGTCGGTCAAGTGATTGAGTTTGAGGATGATATGCCCTTTTGGGTGCGCTTCGGCTTGGATTTGTTTGAGCATGAACTCGCGGGCGCTTAGACCAACTTTCATGAATTCCATTTTTGGCGCTCGAGATTCTTCGAGGGCGTTAAAAAACTCGAGTACGTCTTTGCTGAGGCGTTTTGAGGCGGTGATCACGCTGAGGTCGGTGTAAAGCCGTGCCGTAGAGGGGTTGTAATTGCCAGTCCCAAGGTGAACGAAACCTCTTCCTGCGCGGCGCACGTACAGGGCTTTGGCATGAACTTTCAGGTCGGTTGGGTAAGGCAGCACTCGCACGCCCGCCTGCTGGAAGCGCAGCATCCAGTAGAGGTTCGCCAGTTCGTCAAACCGGGCGCGTCCTTCAAGGAAAACTGCGACATCTTTGCCGTTGGCGGCAGCTTCGAGCAGGGCTTCGGCGATCGGGTTGTTGTGTCCGAGTCGGTACAGCGTGGCTCGCATGACTTCGGTTTGTGGGTCGCGGGCGGCATCGGTGACAAAATTGACGACTGTGGCGTAATCGTCGGACGGGTGGTACAACGCCAGGTCTTGTTTCTCGAGATAGCCGAATGGTGTCTTAAAGAATTTGGTGCGTTTGCGAATCGGGTCG
>JAYTKL010000374.1:0-3457 GCA_043730305.1 Deinococcales bacterium
TCGTCCAGGTTCGATTGGTCAACGCAAAACCCCAGGTCGCGTTTACAAAGGCAAGAAGATGAGCGGACATTACGGTGTCGAGCGCGTCACGACTGGCAACCTCGAGATTGTCGAAGTTCGTTTGTCAGAGAATTTGCTCCTGATTAAGGGCGCAGTTCCTGGCTCGAACGGTGGCTTGGTGGTCATCAAAGCCGCCAAGAAAGCTGTTCAGAAGAAGGGTGGGAAGTAACGCATGGCTACGGTGAAAATCATCGGCGCTAAGCCAGGTTCGCTCGAGTTGGCATTGCCGGACATCAATCCGTCGGTGTTGTTCGATGTGGTGCAATGGCAGCTCGCCAAACGTCGTGCGGGCACTGCCAGCACGCAAACCCGTGCAACGGTTTCTCGCACGGGTAAAAAGATTTACTCGCAAAAGGGTACGGGTAATGCACGTCACGGTGATCGTGCCAGCCCGATTTACGTCGGTGGCGGTGCAGCATTTGGTCCAAAACCACGCAGTTACGATTACGCACTGCCAAAGAAAGTTCGCGCTTTGGGCTTGAAAATGGCAATCGCTGACCGTGTTTCTGAGGGCAACGTTCACGCTGTTGACGGTTTTGACTTGAGCGATGGCAAAACCAAGAGCTTTATCGCTTGGGCAAAAGCCAACGGTTTAGACGGTTCTCAGCGCGTGTTTTTGGTGACCAACGACGACAATGCTCGTCGGGGCGCTCGCAACTTGCCTTGGGTCACACCGGTCAAAGCCGCAGGTTTGAATGTCTACGACATCTTGCGCCATGAAGTGCTCGTGGTGGATGCCTCGGCGCTCGAGGTTTACAAAGGCGGTGCCGAATGAACGCATTTGATGTGATCCAATCGCCACTGCTGTCCGAAAAGGCGTATGCCACATTCAGCGATGGCAAGTACACTTTTTGGGTTCATCCCAAAGCCAACAAAACCCAGATCAAAAACGCAATTCAAGTCGCGTTCAAAGTCAAGGTCATGGATGTGAACACCCAGAACGTGCGTGGCAAAGCCAAACGCGTGGGTCGTTTTGCAGGTGAGACTGCTGCCCGCAAAAAGGCAATTGTGCAACTTGCGGACGGTCAGAAAATTGCGGCACTCGAGATTCAATAATCATTCGGGTGACAAGTGCAAGAGTACGTGATAGGGTGAGAAGTTGCCTCGAGATTTTCGAGGTCAGTAACGAAGGAGTTTAGGAAGATGCCGACCAAGTCATATCGTCCGTATACGCCGAGCAGGCGATACATAACGACGCTGGATAACAGCGAATTATCGGATAAGCGCCCGGAAAAGTCGCTGACTGCACCGTTGCACAAAACGGGTGGTCGGGGCAATACTGGTCGCATCACCTCTCGGTTCCGTGGTGGCGGACACAAACGAATCTACCGCATTATCGATTTCAAGCGCCGTGACAAGGCGGGCGTGCCTGCCAAGGTCGCGTCGCTCGAGTACGATCCAAACCGTACCGCCAACATTGCGCTGCTGCATTACGTGGACGGCGAGAAGCGTTACATTCTTGCGCCGGAAGGTTTAAAAGTGGACTCCATGATCGTTTCAGGACCCGAGGCAGAACCTCGAGTCGGAAACGCCATGCCGCTCCGTTTTATTCCTGTAGGTACTGTGGTTCACAGTGTCGAGCTTGTACCGAATCGCGGTGCGAAAATGGCGCGTTCGGCTGGCACGAGCGTGCAGTTGCAAGGTAAAGAGGGCGATTATGTCGTGCTCCGTTTGCCTTCAGGCGAGTTGCGCCGCGTTCATACCGAGTGCTACGCCACCGTCGGTGTGGTTGGCAATGCCGATCATAAAAATATTGTCATCGGTAAAGCTGGTCGTAGCCGTTGGATGGGTCGTAAGCCTCACCAACGCGGCAGCGCCATGAACCCTGTTGACCACCCACACGGTGGTGGTGAGGGTCGCGCTCCAGCAGGTCGCGCTCCAGTTTCACCTTGGGGTCAACTTGCCAAGGGTAAGAAAACCCGTCACAAGCGCAACACCTCGAGCACATTCATCATTTCACGTCGTAAGAAGTAAGGGCAGCTCGGGTCGTTCGGTTTCGGACGATACCCTCTGACCCAGCCGACACCAGACATTTTTGTTTGGCAGAGGCGAGGAGGCAAGAATGCCAAGGAGTTTTAAGAAAGGTCCGTTTGTGGATGACCACCTGCTGAAAAAGGTGGACGCTGCGGCGGCTAAACAAGACAAGCGCGTGATCAAAACCTGGTCGCGTCGCTCGACGGTTGTCCCCGAGATGATCGGTTTGACCATTGCCGTGTACAACGGCAAGCTGCACGTGCCAGTTTACGTGTCAGAAAACATGGTGGGACATAAACTCGGCGAGTTCTCACCCACGCGCACCTTTCGCAGCCACTCGGGTGGCAAAGATGCGAAGGCAACCAAGGGCGGCGCAGGGGCGGGGGGCAAAAGATAATGACACTGCCTACCCCAGTCCAACAATCTCGAGCCGAGGCGCGTTTTATTCGCATCACCGCGCGTAAAATTCGTCTGGTCGTCGATGCCATTCGTGGTCAGACGGTCAAAGACGCCGAGGAAATGCTGAAATTCATTCCCAAGGGTGCAAGTGTGCCCGTGGCGAAGCTTTTGAAAAGCGCCAAAGCCAATGCGACCAACAACTTCGACATGCTCGAGGATAACTTGTTCGTCAAAACGGTTTTCGTCAACGAAGGTCCTAGCTTGAAGCGCATTTTGCCTCGCGCCCGTGGTCGTGGTGATTACATGGTCAAACGCACCAGTCACATCATCATCATCCTCGAGGAAAAACAAGCGCCAGTCCGTAAACCACGCAATGTCGCCGCGAAAGCTGCTGCACCAAAGGTCGAGGTTGTCTCGAGCGAGGCTGCTGCTGCCGAGAAGCCAAAGCGCACCCGCAAACCAAAGGCTGAAACCACGGAGGTCACTGATGGGTAATAAAATCAATCCCGTGGGCTTCCGCCTTGGCATCAACAAGGATTGGGACTCACGCTGGTACGCCAACAAAAAAGATTACAAGACCCTGCTCGCCCAGGATGCGAAAATTCGCAAAATGGTTGAAGCAGAACTCAAACACGCCGGACTTGCCAGCATCGTGATCGAACGCGCCGCTCACCAAGTCAACGTTTCGATCAAAGCCGCCAAACCTGGTGTCGTGATTGGTCGTCAGGGCGAGAGCATCAAAAAACTCCGCGAGAATCTGGACAAAGTCGTCGGCGCAGGCAGCACCGTTGCCGTCAACGTCGAAGAGGTTGCCAACGCCAACACCAGCGCTCCGCTGGTTGCCGCACGTATCGCCGAGCAACTCGAGCGTCGTTTTGCCTTCAGACGCGCCATGCAGCAAGCCGTGCAACGCGTGATGGAATCTGGCGCGAAGGGCATCAAAGTTGTGGTTTCGGGTCGCTTGGGCGGCGCGGAACAGGGTCGTAAAGAATCCCGTATGGATGGTCGCGTGCCTCTGCACACG
>JAYTKL010000375.1:0-3185 GCA_043730305.1 Deinococcales bacterium
TTGTTTGAAACCTCGAGGGGTTGCTGGTGGGGCGCTAAATCGCATTGCACCTTTTGCGGTTTGAACGGTGGCAGCCTCAGTTTTAGAAGCAAAAGCCCCGCCAGGGCGCTGTCCGAACTCGAGTTTTTATCTGCCACCTGGGGCATCGAAACGCTCGAGGTGGTGGATAACATTTTGGACATGCGTTACTTCGAGACCTGGTTGCCGCTGCTGGCGGCAAAACCCGAAAAGCACCAATTGTTTTTTGAGATCAAAGCCAACCTCAGCCGCGAACAGGTAGCACTGCTGGCAAAGGCGGGAATTTACCGCGTGCAACCAGGGATTGAAAGCCTGAGCGACCATATTTTGAAACTGATGCACAAAGGCACAACCGCGCTGCGCAACGTGCAACTTTTAAAATATTGCTTTGAAGTTGGCATCGGTGTGGACTGGAACATTCTGTACGGCTTTCCAGGCGAGACCCAAACCGATTATGACCTCATGCTCGAGATGCTGAACGCCATTCGCTTCTTGCAGCCTCCTGCCGCGTGTGGGGCGATTCGCTTGGATCGCTTCAGTCCAAATTTTGACCAGAGTCTCGAGTTTGGTTTTGAAAACGTGCGCCCGATGAAACCGTATCAGTACCTCTACCCGTTTGCGAAAGAGGTTTTGCACAAGATTGCTTATTATTTTGAGTACGATTACGCCAAAAAAGCCAACCATGAACAGGCGCAAAACCATTACGCTCGAGCCGTGATCGCTTTTGTAGACCAGTGGAAACGCCAACCCGAAACGGGCAGACTGTACGGCATTGCCAGCCATAACAGTTTGAAATTGATTGACAGCCGCATCAATGCCACCATTCCCAGCCTCGAATTGCACGGTGCGGATCGCACGATTTACGAGTACTGTGATGCCATGCACAACCTGAACAGCATCATGAAAAAACTGGCAGAAGAACATCCCGAACAAGAATTTGAACCTTTGAGCGTCAACGCATTTCTCGAGTCGCTGGTGGCGCACAAACTAATGATTTCGGACGGCACGAATTACCTGGCGCTGGCGTTGAATGCCGCACCAGCCAAACGTTCAGAGTCTCGAGTTGCAATCCAACAGAGCACTCCTCGAGTGGAATTGGTGGCGACATGAAACACTTGATTTCGGCACAAGTCAGTTTAAGACCCAAATCTGGCATCATGCCAAAACCTGAAAGTATCACCAGCGAAAACCTCGAGTCTTTCCTGCCCGATGCAACACGTGCCAGTCAAACTCGAGTTTATTTTGAAAGCCTTGGGTTTGAGGTCGGCGCATTGGTTGGTAACAGTTTTGCGATCAGTGCTGCGGCAAAAAAATTTGAGCAGCATTTTCACACCAAAATCTTGCACAACAACCAACACGCCAGCCTGGAAGACGGCAGCCTCGAGTTGCCGGTTGCCCACTTGCCAATTGAGCTGAGAACAACCGTCAGCGCCGTCAGTTTTTCCGCACCACCCGATTTTGGACCGGGCAACTTTTAGGAGCTTTCATGCAGCTTCTCAGCCTGAGCGATTCAGACCCAATCCCTCGAGTTCAGCGAGTTCCAGACGTTGTTCAGCGTTCGCCACTTTTCCAAAGCGGCGGTTTTGTGCCGATTGATTCCCTGCTCGGGCTTTCAACTTTGGCACAACTGCAACGCGAAAGCCTGGCGCTCAGTTCGAGCGCCAGCGAAAACATGATGCTCGAGACGGACGAGAACGCCCTCGAGATCAACTTCGGGCGCGGTGGCTCGCCAGCCCGCAAGTTTTTAAGCACCCAAGGCGGCACAGTTCAAGACGCGTTCTACCACTCAAGCAGACTCAAAACCATGCTCGAGACACTTAGCCAAACCCAGATCAAACCCACGGGCGCTCGAGGCACATACAGTTATTACGCCCGAGACGGCGATTTTCTGGCGCTTCACCGTGACATTCTTCAATGCGACCTGACCCTAATTACCTGCTTGTTCGACCACACCAAAGGCGCAACTGACAGCTTGGGCGGCATGTTAAGGCTGTACCCGAATTACAACCTCAAACCGCTCTCGAGCATCCACCCGCACTCCTCGAGCAACGACTTGCGTTTAGGGGCGGGGCAGTCCATCGCTTTACTCGGCGGCATTGTTCCGCATGAAGTCCTGCCCACCAGCCAAGGACAAATTCGGATTGTCAGCGTGCTGTGTTTTGAAATTCAAACTTGAACCACCTGCTCCGTTGGCTCGAGCATCGTTTTTGGTTGCACACCGTCTTTGGAAAGCTTAAAGCACAAGCCGTCCACCATGGCAATAAACGAGGCTTTGATGCTGTTGACACCCGCACCGACGGTCGTCCACCTCGAACGACCGTCAGAAAATTCGATCAAGACCCGCACCCGCGAACCCGTACCGCGTGAACCCTCGAGCACCCGCATTTTGTAATCGGTCAACTCGACCTCTCGAATGCTGGGATAATGACGCTCGAGTGCAATGCGCAAGGCTTTATCGAGCGCGTTGACAGGACCGTCGCCGAGTGCCGAGGCATGTTCTCGAGTGTCACCGACCAGCACTTGCACCGAGGCTTCGGCTTCGGTACCAAAATCCGCAAAATCGTCAATGTGCGCCCTGAAGACCAGGGGTTTGAAAAATTCTGGTTCACCTTTCGCCGCACGAAGCAGCATCATGACGCTGGCATCCGCGCCCTCGAAAGAAAAGCCTTCATCCTCGAGTTCTTTCAGGCGCGTGACGGCACTGGCAACCGCCGGGTCTTTGCCATCGATTTGCAAGCCGTATTCTGCCGCCGTTGCCACCAAATTGCTACGCCCCGCCAAATCCGACATCAAGACGCGCCTCGAGTTGCCCACGACCTCTGGGTTCATGTGCTCGTACAAGCTTGGGTCCTTGTTGACCGCGCTGGCGTGCATTCCGCCCTTGTGCGCAAACGCCGACGCACCAACCAAAGGTTGTTCGTTGCGCGGCGTGCGGTTCGCCCTGGCATCGACGAACCTCGAGAGTTCGGTCAGTTTCGTTAAATCAGGTACGCAATGCACCCCAAGTTTGGCTTGCAATAAACCGACAAACGAAATCAGATTCATGTTGCCCGTGCGTTCGCCCACACCGTTGACCGTGCCTTGCACCTGGGTTGCACCCGCCCGAACCGCCACCAGCGCGTTCGCAATCGCCATCTCGAGGTCGTTGTGGGTATGAATACCGACAG
>JAYTKL010000376.1:0-6100 GCA_043730305.1 Deinococcales bacterium
TGATGTTGAGGGTTAAGGGTATCATTGGTGAGTCTCCTTTGGCTGGTTCTGGCGAACTCAGTTTATTGGAGACACTTCGTTAGTCTGCACACCCCTCAAGTAATTACGACTTGCACTGGAAAAATCCCGTCGCTTCTGGGGATGCTAGGTTTGGGTAAGTTTGCCAGTGGCAAGCCCAGGTGTTGCAGCACAGTCACGATGTTGGGAAGCAGCGTGGCGTACCCCGTGATGAAATGAAACAAATAATGCCCGCCCCAAATCCCGAGGCACATCGGCAGCAGCACGCTGGCGTAATCGCGCAGTTTTGCGCCTGAAAGCCTGGCAGCAAGGCTCGAGAGGGCAAGACCGCCCAGAATCCCCAATCCTTGAATGACGACCAGCAGAACCGCCTCTGAGCGCGTACCAAGGAAACTCGAGAGGCTGGCAGCAACACCAAAGAACGTTGGAATCATGGCGAAGGCATTCACCAGTCCCGCCCAGGTTAAAACGGTAATGAACAGCGCCCAATCCGCTTTGGGTCTGGCGGTGATTGCCTCTCGAATTGGGGAGCGAACCTCGAGCGCCACATTGTCGTAAGGGCAAGCTCGAACGCAGTTCAGGCAAAGGGTGCAATCGGTGTTGCTGGTGATGGCTGGCACGAACAAATCGGTTTCGCAACCAGGAAACGAACCTCGAGTTGCATAACTCTCCCCAGCCATTGGAAGCTCGAGCAGCACATGCTCGGCACGGTTTCCAAAAAGTGGCGCTCGAGTGGTGGCGGTTTCCTCTCGTCCATTCAGGCAGTATTTGCCCTCGCAGGAGGTACAAACGCTTGCGTTGATGGCGCTGATTTGCGTGGGACTCGCGCCCGAAATGGCAAAATTAAAATTTCCGAGTGGACAGACGTATTTGCAAAACGTGCCTGCTGGAAAGAGTGTGTCCACAAGAAGCGCTGCGGCGAAATAGCCAACAATCAGCCAAGCGGTCAGGTACGGACTTGCCCAAAGGTCAAAAAATTCGTAACAGAACAAAAACAAAATTGTTAACCCAAGCACCAAATACTTGTTCTGCAACCATCTTGGAAACTCGAGTTTGCGAATAAACCTCGAGAAAAATTTACTAGCACCTCGAGTCAGCATGAGTGGACAGGCGGCGCAAAACAAGTTACCGACAAGCGCAATGGCAAGCGCCACCAAACCACGGTAATGCACCCAAACGCTGACAGTGGCAACATTGACGGGTGCAATCTGGCGACCTGTAAAACCGTCAAACACCGCCAGCAACGCCAGCAAAAAAAGTGGGACTTGCAGCACGAACCTCGAGTAACGCCAACGCAAGAAAGTACCAACAAGCGGCAAACGGAGAACATCAAAACGTGAAGCTCGAGGTTGAACGATCATGGATTGACTCGAGACGCACGAAGTTTTTTGGTCGCAACCTGATTCCAGGCGCTCGCTAGAAGTCGTTCAAGCTCAATCGGCTCGATTCGCTCGAGTTGGACAACCATATAAGGATAATTTTGATAGTGCGGCGGGACGCTGAAGGTTTCTGGTTCGAGTTGGCTTAAAGCCTCACGTTCGAGATCAGTCGTTTTGATGGCGATTGAAATCCGATCTTCACGGACACAAGCCATCATTTTCTTTTGCACATAAAACCCAATCATGGTTGCGTTGTAAATAAGGCGCTCACTGGTTTCAGGTAAAGCCAATATCAGTTTTCGGAGTTTCTCGAGCGTCACCATTCAAGTCTCCTCTACTGCGCAACCTCGAGTTTGACATCGCCTGTCAGGGTTTCATTGTCTTTTTTGGCGGTCACGGTCAAAACCCAGTCACCGCTCATGTTGAAATCAAAGTTTTTGACTTGGTATTTTCCCGCACCAAGCTCAATCACCGTGCCGTCAACCGTTCCCATGCCAGCGTGGGTCATGTTGCCTTCAACGCTGACGTTCCAGCCTTCAAGAATTTTCTGGTCACGCATCAGTTTTAAAACAATGTCGGTTTTACCAATGCGCGGCGTGCTGGGGGTTAACTCGACGGTTACGTCAAGTTTGCTCGAGCTTTTGGGGGCACAGGCGATGAATGCCAGAAGAAGAATTAAAAGAAGTTTTTTCATGGTTGCTTGGGGGCTTCGAGGGTTTGAATTTTTGGGCGGCGGAACAACACGAACACCAGCACCAAGACCGACAATGCCACGGGCGCAACCGTGACCAGAATCAGTAAACCCGTGCCTGGGCTGCCTGCGGTGCTGGCGGGCAGTACCAGGGTCACGGTTTTTAAGATTGGAAACTGTACATCGGCTTTGGCTTCGAGGGATTCTCGAGGGAAAGTCGTGTCTTGAATCACGAGTTTGTACTGTCCTGGCGGTATTTTTTGCAACCTGGCAGTGTACTCGCCCTCCTTGGTCTCGAGCAAGGTGTCGCGGAAGGTGGTGCCGGCTTCGTTGTAACAAGGTAATTGAGTTTGGCGTTTTTGACTGGAAAGCCGCTCGGGTCGCCCAGCAACGCCACGACTTGACCACCGCGCACTTTCAGATCAATGTTGACGATGCTCGAGTGGGCGAAAGCACTCGAGAGACTCAAAAAAACAAGTATCAGCAGTCTGGAAGCGAGTTTCATCATGTTTAAGATACCTAAATTTGGTGAAGATTGAACAGGGGCTTTTATAAGATTTTGCAAAGAAAAAGCTACTCGAGAAATACGGAATTTCGAGCAGCACGGTTTGAAATGACATTTATTCGGTGCTGACTTGGTTTGGAATGGCGGGTGGCACGACCAGAACGCTGAGCGCGGTGGCGGTAAAGCCCGAGTAAAGAATGGCGTGCCAGGGTGTGAAAAAGTCTTCAATGGTGTTGCGCAGGTTTGAATGCGCGAAACCGTCAATAAAAACGCCTGCCATCAACCATAAACCAAAGTTGGGCGAATTTATTCAGTGCCGAACAACAGTTTCTTGACGAAATCATCCGGCGACTCGAATTCAACCTCGAGCACCGCACCCCAAATCTCGAGCCAAAAAAGCGTCACATCATGGCAAAAACCTGTGTGATTTGCGTTCACGCATTGTTTGAAACGCGGCAATCGGAAGACCACGAAACCCTGATGCTCGAGGCAAAAAAAGTGGTCATGGCGTATCTCGAGCCTGTCTTAAACGTATAGGTAATGTGTCCGTAATGCTTTGAATTACACTAAACCCATGACGCACCGCTCAAAAATCCTGATTCTGTTGGCATTTCTGACTTCCTCCCAAGCTTTCGCGCACATTAAATGGTTTCAAGGCGAACGTCCACCGCTTGATTTAAACGCGTTCTTTCAACCATTGCCACTGCTGTTTTCTGGTGCTGTCGCGCTGGTCGTGTTGCTCTTGTGGTTTTTTCAACGCGCTCGAGGGGGACGCGGTTTTTTACCTGGCGCGGAATTTTTTAATGCCACCAAGGAACGTCGCATGGGCTTGTACGGTTTTATTCCCGCCATTCTGGGCATTCACATTGCCGTGCCCTTGCTGGTGGCGGGTGTCACAGGGCATCTGTTCTCGACTGACAACGAACTGATGGGCGCATGGAAACCCATTCTGGGTTTGCTCGAGACTGGCATTGCATTGTCACTATTTTACGGTGGTTTCGCCAGGGTTTCGGCAGTGCTGCTGGCTTGGCTCTGGATTGTTGGCGTGCTTATTTTTGGCGTTGAGGCGATGCTCGACAACGCCCTGATCCTGGGCTTTGCAGGTTTTTTCTGGTTGGCGGGTCGCGGTCCGATCAGTGTGGACAGGTTGTTGTTCCCGCGCCTCGAGCCGAGCGCTCTCAGCATGGCAAAAGCCGTACCCATACTGCGAATTGGTTTGGGAATCAGTTTGGTCGCTGCCGCCCTCAGCGAGAAACTGGCAAATCCTGCCCTGGCAAGGATGTTCCTCGAGCATTACCCTTTAAATTTTACAAACGCTCTTGGCATTCCAATTCCAGACAATATTTTTGTGCTCTGCGCGGGCAGCGTCGAATTGCTGGTCGGTTTGTGCCTGATTTTTGGTGTGTTCACCCGCGAAATCATTGTGATCGCCTGGTTGCCAATCAATTTAACGCTGACCATTTTTGACTGGTCGGAACTGGTCGGACACCTGCCAATTTACGGCGCAATGGCAGTGCTTTTTATTTGGGACTCGAGCAAGGAAAACCTCGAGTTGTGGGTGAAAGGGTTGCGCGAAGGACCACTGGGGCTTGACAACAGTTGACCCTCGAGCTTGAAGGGATTCAATGATTTAGCTGCGCTCGAGGTTCAATCTGATTGTGATGATTTCGAGATGAACACTTGATCCAAACGTACCAAAAATGGTACACTTTACCAACGTGAGTGCTCCATCCGAACACCAACCGCCACAGCCCATTCTCGAGGTTCGTTTCTTTCAAACAACAAGCGCCAAAGAACCCGTTCGTGAATGGCTCAAAGCGCTCATTAAAGATGACCGTCAAAGCATTGGGGAAGCTATCAAAACCGCTCAATTCGGATGGCCACTTGGAATGCCTTTGGTACGCAAGCTCGAGAAAAACCTTTGGGAAGTTCGGACACCCATAACCAATGGTATCGCCCGTGTTCTATTCACCGTCATTGAAAATCAAATGATTTTGCTACACGGCTTTGTCAAAAAATCTCAGAAAACCCCCAAACCAGACCTAGAAACCGCCCGTAAACGCCTTAAACTTGTGGAGGGATCATGAACAAACACATTGGCACTAACTTTGACGACTTCCTGACTGAAGAAGGCATTCTGGTAGAAACTGAAACTGTTGCCATCAAACGGGTTCTTGCGTTTCAACTCGAGCAAGAAATGATACGGTTTGGTTTATCGAAAACCGAACTGGCGCACCGCATGGAAACCAGCCGTTCGGCAGTCAACCGATTGCTTGACCCAGAAAATCATGGGGTGACATTACATACCCTGGAACGGGCAGCAGGAGTGCTGGGAAAACGATTGAAACTCGAGTTAATTTAAACGTCTCGAGCGTTTTATCTTTGTAATTTGGTCGAGGTATTTAGGTATAAGTGCATCTTCATGTTCTACTCTCAAGTTTATTGCTAACGATCAAAACTCCTACCACACGCAATTTTGTGTAAGAATTAATTCAATGTAATTAGGCTGTGGTACTTAGCACGATTCCTTCAATTTTAGAATGCAGTGACTCACCCCAAATACGCCTGCTTCACTCGAGCATCGTTGAGTAATTCACTCGCCGCGCCAGAAATCGTGATCCTGCCAGCCTCGAGCACATAACCCCTGGTGGCGTGCTGAAGCGCAATTCGCGCATTTTGTTCGACCAGCAAAATGGTCGTACCGCTGGCATGAAGTTCGTCAATAATATTAAAAATCTCGCGCACAATAATTGGCGCTAAACCCAGACTCGGTTCGTCGAGCAACAGCAATTTCGGGCGTGACATGAGCGCCCGAGCAATTGCCAGCATTTGTTGTTCACCGCCAGACAGCGTTCCTGCCATTTGATTGCGCCGCTCGAGCAACCTTGGAAAGCGTTTGAATTGCGCCTCAATGTCGGCTTCTATTTCTTTGTCGCTGCGAATGTACGCACCCATCTCGAGGTTGTCGCGCACGCTTTGCCGTGCCAGCACTTGGCGTCCTTCGGGGCTTTGCGCAATGCCAAGTTTCACGACGCTCGAGGCTTCGGCTTTGGTGATGTCTTTCCCGTCGTAAATAATGTTTCCCGCCCTAGTTTTAACGATTCTCGAGATTGCCCGAAGTGTGCTGGATTTTCCCGCCCCGTTCGCGCCGATCAAACTGACCACCTCGCCCGAGAAAATCTCGAGGTTGATCTCATTCAGGGCTTGAATCCCGCCGTAATTGAGAGAAACATTTTTGAGTTCCAGTAGGGGCGCACGGCTCTGCACCCTTTCCTCACCAACCGAAGTCATTCGTCACCGCCCAAATACGCCTCAATCACCGCAGGGTCGTTCGCCACGCTCGAGGGATTGCCCAGCGCAATCAACTGTCCGAAATTTAAAACCGCAATTCGGTCGCACAAACCCATGACCAGTGGAACGTGATGTTCAATCAGAATCACGGTCAAATCAAATTTTTCTCTTACCATCCGAATAAAATCAGATAACGCACCTTTTTCGTTCGGGTTC
>JAYTKL010000377.1:0-4648 GCA_043730305.1 Deinococcales bacterium
TGCCGCGCAATACCCACAGAATTCTTTCCCCCGAACTTTCTTGCACCGCATGGCTCGAACTCGTTGACACACGGGTAAAGGCATACTATCAATGATGTAGACCTCGCTATGACGACACAATTCACCAACGGTTTCAAGTGCGAACTCGAGCCAATCGCTGAGTTGATGAATTCGACGATTGAAACGACTAGGATTGAGTTCGTTTTGAATGTACCGAGCGGCTTTCATCGCGGCAAGAGCGTTTTGGTGATTGTTGTTGAAGAATTTAGCGGCGACGATTGCAATGGCAATAACTTCGGCATCACTGACTTTGGCAAGGCAATGCGTGTGGTGGTCGAATTTGGTCATCAGGTCGTCAATGATGACGAAAGCTGTTACGATAAAATGGTCGTCCATGAGTGATCTCCTTTGAATGCGTTGGGTAAACACATTCTGAAGGGAAATTCATGGACGATCAACTGGCAATCAGGGTAAAGTATGTCGGGTGCTATATCGTTAATCACGAAATTCTTTTTCCTAGACACAAAATCAACGATTGTTCTTTCTGCTCTCATCCCCAACCCTTTTCTCAACATCGAGAGAAGGGAGCTTTGGGGCTATTTTTTAGGACGGAAATGAGTTTGAGGCTATGATTTTGTCATGAAATCGCTGCCGTACATGCTCGAACTTCAAAAGGCACAACGGCAAAATCCAACGCCTGCCGAAGAAATCTTGTGGCAGGTTTTACGTGGTGGGAATCTTGAGGGTGTGCGATTTTTGCGGCAGAAAGCGTTTGGGCGGTATATCGTGGATTTTTACTGCGCCAGCGCCAAAATAGTGATCGAATTGGATGGTGAAGTGCATGATGCCCCAGAAGCCCAAATTTATGATGCCCTGCGAACCGAAACATTGGAAGCTCGAGGGTTACAAGTAGTACGTTTTCGGAATGAAATGGTACTCGAGCAACTGCCCGAAGTTATCAAGAAAATCAAAGCATTAATTTCGTCCCAACCTGTCTAACACGTAAACTCCCTTCTCTCCTAGGAGAGAAGGGTCGGGGATGAGAGGGTAACAGCCTGTCGCTCGAGAGGTTGCGCTGAGGATCAGCCTACTTTTAATCTTGGTTTCTCGAGTTTCAAACCGTCCTGCAACCAAGTATAATTGGGTCATGAGCAAACTCGAGCTTGTCCAACAAACCATTCTGGAATTAACGAAACTCGAGCAGCAACAACTCGAGCGATTCTTTGAAGAATTACATCAAACCCTTTGGGATGAACAAATCGAGCAAGATTTTGAAGCTGGGCGTTTGGATACGTTAATGAACGAAGCTCGAGCAGATTTTAGAGCGGGTCGAACGTTAAAGCGTTTATGAAACTGCGGAGTATTTCTTGTGATTCCTGACCTTCCAACGGATTACCCACAATTTCTAACAACCCTCAAAACCCAAATCCAGAACGCTCGAGTGAAAGCAATTCTGAACGTCAACTACGAATTGATCTCGTTGTACTGGAGCATAGGTACAAGTATTCTCGAGCGGCAAGCCCAAGCGGGTTGGGGCGCAAAAATTATTGAGGTACTGGCAACGGATTTAAAGAACGCTTTCCCTGACATGAAAGGTTTAAGCCGCACAAATTTGTTGTACATGCGTGCTTTTGCTAAAGCGTACCCGCAAGTATTTGTCCAGCAGCTTGCTGGACAAATACCGTGGTTTCACAATTGTGTTGTGCTGGACAAACTCAAAGAACCC
Source organism: Deinococcales bacterium (assembly GCA_043730305.1). Classification (GTDB taxonomy): domain Bacteria; phylum Deinococcota; class Deinococci; order Deinococcales; family JAAFIG01; genus JANXTZ01. Next base: position 1,727 of record JAYTKL010000377.1, read on the forward strand.
ATTGAACGCGAATGGTACATTCGGGCTTGCATTCAAAATGGTTGGAGCCGCGCTGTTCTCGAGCATCAAATCGAAACGCAATTGCACATCCGACAAGGGCAAGCCATCACCAATTTCACGCAAACCCTGCCTGCACCCCAATCCGAACTTGCCCAACAAATCTTCAAAGACCCCATGAATCTCGAGTTTCTGAGTTTGCAAGCCACCGCTTTAGAACGTGAACTCGAGCAAGGTTTACTGGCGCATCTGAAAGCCTTCATGCTCGAGTTGGGCGTGGGTTTCGCCTTTGTTGGCAGTCAATATCACTTGGAAGTTGACAACGAAAACTTTTATCTCGATTTGTTATTTTACCATTTGCGATTGCGGTGTTTTGTGGTGATCGACTTAAAAACCACGAATTTCAAACCCGAATACGTTGGTAAAATGAATTTTTACTTAACGGCTGTGGATCATTTGTTACGACACGAACACGATCAACCCAGCATTGGGTTAATCTTATGCAAGCACAAGAAGCAAACGATTGTTGAATGGTCTGTGCGCGATTCGAGCAAAGCCTTAGCCGTTGCCGAGTACCGCAGCCTTCCCGCGCACCTTGCGGCTGAGTTTCCAAGCGCCGCGCAATTAAAAGCTGTTTTGAACGACTTGGAGATGGAATCATGAAGCAAAAACTAGAATTAACTTGGGTCGGTAAGCACGATCACAAACGTCCAGAACCCAGAATTTTGTTACCAGACCCTGCACTCTCGAGGCACGCCCCTGCCAAAGTGACCGACAACGATATTTTCGATAACGTGTTGATTCAGGGCGATAATTTACTGGCTTTAAAAGCCCTCGAGCAAGATTACACGGGGCGGGTGAAGTGCATTTTTATTGACCCTCCGTACAATACCGGCAGCGCTTTCGAGCGTGGTTTTGTGTCGTTGTGTTTTCACTTGGCAACAGGGGTGGGTAAAACCCGTTTGATGGGTGCGTTTATAGCGTATCTGTACTTGGAAAAGGGGATCAAAAACTTTTTTGTGCTCGCGCCCAATTTAACGATTTACAACAAGTTGATTGAAGATTTCACGGCGGGCAGCAAGAAGTACGTTTTTGCGGGTATTTCCGAATTTGTCATCAACACCCCAACAATTATCACGGGTGACAATTACGAGAACGCTCGGGCGGAAGGGTTATTTACCGAAGTGCAAATTAACGTTTTTAACATTTCCAAACTGAACAAAGACTCGAGCGAAAAAAAGGGTCTGCCGCGCATTAAACGGCTTTCGGAATACATTGGCGAATCGTATTTTGAATACCTCAGCCACCTACCAGACTTGGTGCTATTAATGGACGAATCGCATCGTTACCGTGGGGATGCTGGCATTAAAGTGATTGAAGAGTTAAAACCCGTGCTGGGTTTGGAATTGACTGCCACGCCCTTTGTGGAAAAAGGAAAGGGTGAGCAAAAGTATTTTAAAAACATCATTTACAGTTACCCATTGTCGTATGCACTGCGTGATGGTTTTGTCAAAGAACCTGCGGTTGCCACGCAAGAAAATTTTAAGAAAGAAAATTACACAAACGCAGAACTCGAGGAAATCAAACTTTCTGACGGAATTCGGTTACACGAACAAACCAAACTCGAACTCGAGATTTACGCCCGAGAGACTGGTAAACCACGGGTTAAACCATTTGTGATGGTGATTGCCAAAGACACCGATCATGCAAGAAGCATTGAAGCCAAAATCAAAACCCCAGAATTTTTTGATGGACGTTACGCAGACCGTGTGATTCGGGTGGATTCGAGCCAGACAGGTTCGGAACGCGACGAGAACATTCTGCGCCTGGTCAGTGTCGAAAGTGCCGATGAAAGCAGCGAAGCTGGACGAACCGAGATTGTGATTCATGTCAACATGCTCAAAGAAGGTGATCTGACCAATCTTTATACGATAGTGCCACTTCGGGCTGCCGACTCGAGAACCCTGGTCGAGCAAGCCATCGGGCGTGGTTTGCGTTTACCATATGGGCGGCGGGTGGGTTCAAACCCAAATTCGGTTCATGCCGCAGATCGTTTAATTATTGTGGCGCACGATAATTTCAATGAAATCATTCAGGAAGCCAAAGACCCAAGATCACAAATTAAAATGGGGGAAATATACCTGCCTGCAACTGGGGTTTTAGAACGTGCCAGACCCGTGACCGTGCCGCCCAGTTTTTTAGAGGCGCTTGTGCCAAGTCAACACATGGCAACGGGTTTGGAGAATAGCCCCACCGCAAGTCCCACAGCGCCCCTGAACGCCGTTCAATCTGCGCCAATGGCAAAATTTACGCCCGAGCAACAACCGATTGCGGCAGCGACCTTAAACGCCATTGAAGAATTCCAGAATTTACCGCGTTTAAAAGACCTGAACAAACCAGAAATCCGTCAGCAAATCATGGAACACGTTACCTCAAGCCTCGCTTTAAACTCAGGCTTGTTTCAAGAACCAGAAGTCGTGAACGAGGTAGTCCAAGCTACGATTCAGGCTTTTACCGAACAGATTATTGCCATACCTCGCATTCTGGTTTTACCCACCGGCGATGTCAGCTCGGGTTACAACGATTTTGATCTGGAAGTCAGCACAGTGCGTTTGTATCCTGTAGAGTCCAAGCTTTTAGTCGAGCATCTAAGTACCCATCAACGCGAACGCATTGATACGGAAGGCAATATTAAAAAAGAACCTCGGCTCGAGAATTACATTCTGCGGGGCTTGGTTGACTTTGATGAAATCGATTACGACGACCATGCCGAATTAATCAATAAACTTGCCACGCAATTGGTCACGCATTTAGAATCCTACTTACCTGAGGGGTGTGCATGGTCACGCAAGCAAATACATCGTCTCTTTAATCGCTCGAGCAGACCGACCCAACCCAACATTGAACAACACCAGCAAGCAGTAC
>JAYTKL010000378.1:0-3817 GCA_043730305.1 Deinococcales bacterium
TTGGGATGGGTTTGATAACCCCGCAGAAGGCATGGCAATAGATCAGCAGGGGAATATTTACCTGACTGAAGGCGCTGTCAATCTCGTCGTCAAGTTTCACCAACCCTAAACTTTTACCTCAAGACACGAACAGCATTAAAGGCTCGAGCGCCCGTTGCACAATGTCACACGGGCGCTCGAGGTTCTTTGATTTTTGCAAACGCCACTCGAGATTCTGAACACCAGGAAAAGCTGTGATCGTGTTTCATGCCGTCTCGAGATTTAAGGCAATGAAGCCCGTAAAAACCGCAACCAGTTCTCACCAAGAACTCCCGCTTGAGCGTGTTCGGGGACTACTTGGGCAAACTTGGCGAAATCGGCTATCGTGTTCAGTTCGAGCGGGCTGCAATCCAAGCTCATGCCCGCGTCAAGGTCAGACCCAATCCCAACGTGTTCCCAGCCAATCAATGCCGCGTTGTACTCGAGCATCTTCTGACACTGATCGAAAATCGAAACGGGTGTGGTTTGGTCAGAAAACGTCCAGCGAGGCTCGAGAAAGTAATTGATCAGGTTCAGTCCAATCACGCCACCTCGATCACCAATGGCGCGAATCATGTCGTCGGACAGGTGACGGTCGGGCGGAATCACCAGTTCCACGTCTTGGGCATTCAGCAAGGCTCGAGGGTTGGAGTGTGACGCCATGATGCGATCTGGATAATACTCGAGCGCCTCGTAAAAAGCTTGTTCTGCCAGATGCGAGGTGTCCAAGACCATGCCGCGTTCGCGCATGGCGCTCAGCAGTTCATGACCCTCTATCGTCAAGCCGCCTGGTGCGCCAGTGCCGCCCGCGTAACGTGTGCGCCCCCAGGTCAGCCCGACCGCCCGCACGCCGCGAGACCACCACATCTCGAGGTCACAGACGGAAGTGATCGGGTCCGCGCCTTCCATCAAGATCAGCAAACCTGGAACGTGATCTGTTGGAAAGCGCTGCAAGTGATCCTCGAGCACCGCGCGACTGGTAATCAGTCTGACCAGCCCATCGTTCGCCCACTTTTCGTACACCGCCAGTTGCTCGAGTCCCTGAATTTTGGCTTCTTCAGGGATGCTGTAACCCGGGTGGGGTTTTAAATTTGCGATGGCGTTTTTGGCAAATCCAAGGTCGGCGGGTTCGGCAAATAAAGTCCCGAACACCAGCGCCACGTTGCCGTTGGCAAACTCGGGCAGGCTGGTCATGGCTTGTTGCGCCTCCCGATTCTCGAGTTGGCGCAGTTCGTGAATCGGTTTGGTATGGTCGATCAATTGACGAACCATGTTGAGTGCCAGGTCGAGGTGCGCATCGACAATCAAATAAGGCGGGTTCATGTTGGTATTTTACGTGTTTTGAGCCGAGAACATGGTTGTGCCAGCACATCTCGAGATAGACTGGTTCCCATGCGTCCACAATCGATTGAAGAAACCCTGAGTGCCCTCGAGCGTGAACACTATATTAGTGAGCGAAGCCTTGCGACCAGTGTTTTTTTGAGTTTAAAACTCGGCAGACCGTTGTTTCTCGAGGGTGAACCCGGGGTGGGCAAGACCGAGATTGTGAAGGTGCTGGCGAAACTGCTGGACACGCGCTTAATTCGCTTGCAGTGCTTTGAGGGGCTTGACCTTTCCAGCGCGGTTTACGAATGGGATTACGCGCGGCAAATGCTGCAAATCAGGTTGCTCGAGGCGAGCGGTGAGCGTGAGCAGGGCAAGGTGAAATCTGAAATTTACAGTTCAGAATTTTTGGTCAAACGCCCGCTCTTGCAAGCGCTCGAGCTTCAGGACGGCAAGCCTGTGGTGCTCTTGATTGACGAATTAGACCGCGCCGATGAGGAATTTGAGGCTTTTCTGCTCGAGTTTTTATCCGACTGGCAGGTCAGCATTCCCGAGCTTGGAACGATCAGCGCGACTCAACCGCCTGTGGTGATTATCACTTCCAACCGCACCCGAGAAATCCATGACGCCTTGAAACGGCGTTGCTTGTACCACTGGATTGACTACCCCGATTACCAAAAAGAATTGCGGATTGTGCAAAGTAAAGTGCCTGGCGTGCCAGAATTACTGTCCAAGCAAATCGTGGCGTTCGTGCAAGAACTGCGCAAGCTCGAGTTGTACAAATCCCCTGGTGTTGCCGAAACCCTCGATTGGGCGGCGGCTTTAATGGCGCTCGATGTCACCAGCCTCGAGAGTGGCGCGATTGAGGACACCTTCGGGGCATTGCTGAAATACCAAGACGACATTGTTCGCGCTCGGGGTGCGGCGCAGGATTTGCTGGCAAAGGCTCAGACGGTCTGAGTTTTTAGGCTAAACTCTCGAGCACGGCTTGAATCTTTTTGGCGCTGGTTTGGGTTCGTGTTTCAAGTTTTCCTGCAGGAATTTTAGAAATTGGGAACTCGAGGGTTTCAAACGCCGAAAAATGCAGTTCGGTTACACCTGTTTGCTGCCAGATTTTTTTGGCATTGCTGGCGTTGATCCCTGCGGCTGGCAAGATCAAAATACGACCTCGAGCCAAATCAACCAAGTTTTTCAGAAGTGGAATTCCCATCTCGGCGGTCAGTTGTTGACCACTGGTCAAAATGCGGTTCACGCCAAGGTTCATAAGTTCCTCGAGTGTGGAAAGTGGGTTTGCCACAACATCAAACGCCCGATGAAACGTAATCTCGAGCGGACGGGCGGCGGCAATCAGGCTTTTCATGACGTTAAGATCAAGCTCGAGATTGCTGGTTAACGCGCCAATCACCACACCGTTCGCCCCAGCGCGTTTGGCTGCAAAAATATCCTCGAGTATCGTTTCAACCTCAAAACTCGAGTACACAGAATCGCCCGCCCGTGGGCGAACGAGTACGTTCACAGCAATGTTTTGCTTGACTGCCAGGGCAATCAAACCGTAACTGGGGGTGATGCCACCCTCAACAAACGAAGAGCACAACTCGACGCGTTGTGCTCCCGAATCTCGAGCAATTTGCACACCTAACAGGCTATCAACGACAATCTCAAGTTTGGGAATTAGAGGCATGAAAGATTCTATCTTTCCCGACTTGAGAAAGATCAATCGCTGGGAAAAAGCTCGTCGTGGACTTCGGCGGTTGGGCTGTCGCCGTGAATGTCACTGTCAATCAAACGATTGAACTCCCGATCAGAGTACACTTCCTGGGGCAGATTGGATTCATCGCTGTAAGCTCCACCGTCACGTTCCATGTCTTCAGGAATTCCCTCGAGTTCCTCGTTCACTTCAACCATCGAGTCGTCCATAATATCCGCGTTGGGGTCTTGATCGGTTTCCAAATCTTCAATAGCACCGTCACGCTCGGATATCGATGCGCCACGCTCAAGCGGAATGTGTTGCCCTGACTTGGCATGTTCTGCTGTCACGGTGTCGGTTGGCTCGAGATCGGGTTCTTGGAAGGTTTTGTCACGAACAGGTTGCATTGCATTTCCTGCCTTTCAAATGATCTCGCTTCAGCTTTTCGAGCCAATCTCGAGATGCTCATGGTGTCCTTGGTCGTCCACTTTGCCTGTTGCCAAAGCTCTGATCATGTTGAACAGACGCACGGGCGCGGCATTGGGCGAATCCCAAACTTCGGCATCAATCACGTCAACGCACAACAGTGCCAGTTGTGGATCATCAATCCCGTTTGGGAAGTAAGCGCCAGCCATCGGATTCCAGAGTTCTTTGATTTTTTCACGATCTTTGACCAATTGGGCATGACCTGAAACCGAAACGTACAAACTCGAGCCTTCATTGGTGTATGCCAGGTTGACCCAAGGTTTGTGTTGGGCTTCGATGACTTTTTCCGAATCGAGGTTGGTC
>JAYTKL010000379.1:0-8694 GCA_043730305.1 Deinococcales bacterium
CGAACGCGGCGAAGTCCATATTTTCACACCTTTTGAAGTCGCCCGAATCGAAGGCATCAACCATGTCGAACGCGTTGTGATTTATCACTCGAGCAGCAAAGTCGAGCAAACCCTGGAAGTGGACGAGATCGTGTCAATGGTCGGATACCTTTCAAAACTTGGTCCAATTGCCGACTGGGGACTCGAGCTTGAAGGCAACCGAATCAAGGTCAACAACATGATGGAAACCAACATCAAAGGCGTTTTTTCCTGCGGTGACATCTGCGTGTTTCCAGGCAAGCTCAAACTGATTGCCACCGGTTACGGCGAAGCCGCCATTGCTGCCAACCAAGCCGCCATGATCGCCAATCCCGACCTCAAATTTGAACCAGGACACTCGAGCGAAGCCAAAGATGCCCCTGGTACCAAACCCGCCGTTGCGCCCGTCAGCTCGAGCGGTGCAAGCCACTGAGTGCATGACCCTGCTCGAGCACAGAATCTTGGGTTGAGTGCGCACCATTTTTGCGAATTTTTTCGCGCACATGCTGACAACGGCAACCGTTGTAACTGCACAGCATCGCTTCTGGGTCACGCGCCAACATCTTAACGGTCGTGTCCACCACATCGCGCACGCTCATTCGCTGAATTTGTGTTTTGCCAACACCCACCACCTCGAGCGAATTTAAATGCCCTTGAATGGCATTAAACGCCGCGCTGCAATTCGGGAAGAACGTGCGCACCAAAGACCCGCGAAAATACGCGTAACGCTCGAGCATCGGACGACCTGCCAGAAACTCGCCGTAATGAATCGTCGTGTTAGAACGGTGATCCACGCCTAGCAAGACAATATCTGCATCCAGCGCGTACAATACCCCAATCGGGGCATACGGATGCTCGAGGGTTTGAGAAGACAAAATCGGATTTGTGTTTTGCCCAAGCGCCGCAAAACTAAGTGCCGGATGATGCGAACGCACTGCCTGATACACCTCGAGAAACTGCTGCGGAATGCGTCCAATATCATGACTGACAGGCGAATCTGGACGCCAGGTTGGACCGTCCGCAGGAGGGAACGCTGGCCAGTCGCTGGACTTCTTGTGATTGGGCCAGACCAGGGTGTAATACGTAAACGCGGGCATCACCAGCGTTTTTGCGTTGCGTTGCAACACATCAATGACCGTCGGCGCACCACCCTGCACAAAACCAAATGACGACAAACTCGAGTGCGCCATCACATCCCGGTGCTGTCCAACGCCCAATTGATTCAACGCCCGTTCGAGGTCGCTCGCCGTAATGTTCTGATTCCAAGCGCGACGCACAAAATTAAACACGATGCCCGCCAACTACAATACTCGAGAGTGAGCGATTCGTGAAACGCATGATGGCTACAGATTAACACTTGGATCAGGCTTTCAATCGTGTCGCAAGTAACTCGAACTTACCAAGTCACGATTTTGGGAAATTCAGGCACACGACTTGATTGTAAGACCGCACCCTCGGCATCATAAAAACGCATTTCACCCTCGAGATTGCACGTCCAGACTTCTTTAGCGCCACTTGAAATGTACAACCCAATTTTCTCGAGAATTTCTTTGGTCGAGTTGCTCGGACTGATGATCTCGACACAAATTTCAGGTGCATGAGGAAAAGGCGTGACATTCCCAAACTCTTCTCGAAATTCTTTTGAAGTCCAGGCGACATCGGCAACTTTGACCCCTTCACTTGTGAGCACACTACATTCTGTTGCTACTTGACCTTTTCGTTTCAAAAAATCTCGTAACAATCCAGCAATTTCACTTTGTAAATAACCATGAACATTCGTCGCTGGACTCATCTCGACTTTCCCCTTTTCGTTGAGTTCGATCTTAAACGGTAAATCCTGCAATTCTTTACGCTCGAGCACCTCTTGCCAAGTCATAAGCACCTCCGATAACGCATGATACCGCAAGCATAAAAAACTCGAGCCTCAGAATTTTCTGAGGCTCGAGATCAAAATTTTGAGTTTATTGCTTTAAGTACAGTTCGGCGCGTGGGTTTCATTTCTCCGCGCTCGACTGCCAGCATTTCTGTCAGGCTTTCCTCGAGAAGATTGGTACAGCCTTTCACGTGGGTGACTCGAGCCGCTGGTTGTTCTTTTTGCAGATAAGCAATTCCTTCTTTGACACTGCGTTCAACAAGTGAATCCCAATCTTTTTCAGTTTTCACGAAACCCCTTGCTCAGCTTCTGGCAACGGTCAGCAAACAGCAATTCATCTACCCGCTCGGATAAGTTCCCGATTTCAGAAGCGCCAATGCCAACCCAAGACACGCGTTGTACCGTACCGTTTTGCAATTCATCAAGACGGGTCAAAGCTTCCTCGAGCATCAAAGCTTCTCGTTCCGTTTCAGTCAATGAATGCCGCAAATGACGAATTAAAGCCGCACGTTCATGCAATGGTAATTGTTCGGCTTGGTTTTGCAATTCGAGTAAGCTCATGACGCAATTGTGCCACAAAAGATCGTTTTTGCAAAGTTTAAATTGTAACTCGAGAAACCAAAAAACACTCGAGAGGTGGGAACATCAAAAACTCGAGCCTCAGAAAATTCTGAGGCTCGAGTGATGTTTTAAAGCTTAGTTTTGGAAGCGGAAGGTGGTTGGGTTAACATTCCAAACACCGCTGCGGATAAAGTCTGGATTGGTGAGGGCGGCATCTGTGTAAAAGTTACGTTGGATGCTGCGTCCATCAAGAACTTTATCGGCGGTATTGGTGACATTCGCTTCACGAATACACAGGGCATTGAGCGCAACGTTTGCATAGTCTGTATTGAAACCGATACGGGCAGGCTCGTTTGTATCAGGCAACGTTGTTTTTTGGTCGTCCGAACTGCCTAGCCATAAAGCTGTCGCTCCTCCAAAGAAACCAGCAACGTAATTGTTCAAGAAGTTGTTGCCTTCGCTACAACCTGTGTTTTGCACGACTGCCACACGGAATTCCGGAATGATGTTGCCACCAGGAGCACGAAATGGTGAGTTGGGTGGAAGTTGCAAAATGCCATTTGGTTGTTCCGTACCGCTGATGCTTGGCATGTTCAACACTGTTCCAGCAGTACCAGGAGTAATGACATCTGACCAAGCAATGGTGATTTTACCAGCGGCTGGCGAGCCTTGAATACCTGCACGGTATTTGAGTTGTGAAGCGGCACCGAAATCTTCAATGTCAAGTGCCCAGTTGGTGACTGCCCCGGCGTTAGAAAGGGTTTTTGAAGTAATTGGGTAATAAGCGGTGCGAAGACCAAGATTTACGTTAGGTGCGATCTTGGAGATTTTACCCGCTGGGATATTGTACTCAACACGCAAGAAGGCGGTTACTTTGGCAGTGATAACGCCTGACGGGAAAGTTGCAGAACCTGTCAATTGGCTCGAGTTTGATGTTGCAACGCCCAATTTGCTCGAGAAAGCATCGGCATCACCATTGAGTTTTGTCAATGTGTTTGGAAATACGGGCACAGAAGCCAAAACGCCTTTTGCCACAATGGTTCCACCAGCATTGCGCTCGATGTAAACAACCGTACCAATTAAATCGTTGTAGCACATGTCTAGATCAAATGGAACAGCAAGATTGAAGATGCTGCTGCCGGGACCTTGAGTGAGACTGGCAAACGATTCAGTTGGCTTGTAACTGATTCCTGGTGCAATGTATACAACCTCACCAGAATTAGCAGCGCCAACAGGTTGGTTCAACTGAACCCTAAGTTGTCCGTTTGCAGGAACTGGTGTGCATTCGTTTTGGAATCCAGGAGGAGTTGCTGCAACGAAAGCATTCTTACGCACAACAACAATTGGATTTGCAATCGTTACCTTATCGTTTGAAAGTGGCACAATGCCCGTACCCAAAGCCGGAATGGCTGAGAGTTGGTAAGGGGCAACCACGTTAGAAACGGTGAAAGAGCCGTCTGGAGCAGATGCGGTTGATTTCAAATTGCCGCCTGCGTCGAGGATGGTAATGTTCACGCCGCCTTCGGCTTTACCGCTCCATTTTAAAACGCTACCGTTTACCGTAATACCCGTCGCTGAGGTTGGAGTAACGGTGACGGTTGCATTACCAGTAACGGCTGGCGAAGCGCCTTGCAAGGTTGCCGTGATGGTCACTGGCAATGCTGCGGCAACGGTGGCTGGTGGTGTGTATTGCACGGTTGCAACTCCTGCTGCAATTGTGCTGGTGCTGACTGAAAGTGTGCCTGTGGTGGCGCTGCTCGGTGGGTTCATTGTCCACTGAACGGTACCTGCTGTGCTACTTGGCGTAAATGTGGCAGTGTATGTTGCTGCACCTACGCCATTGGCGAGTGATGCTGGACCTGATACAGCAACAGTCGTGGCAGTTGGGGCTGGCGGACATGCCGTCAAGGTTGCTGCCAATGCTGTGGCAAACAAACCGTACTTAAAAATATTCATACTTTCCTCCTGTTTCTTACGAAAACCTTACCGCTCACTCAGAGCATGTAAATCGTATCACCCGAAGGGTGTGAAACGTATTAAATGGCATTTATGTTCCGTCCAGGACAGTATTCTCGAGCACTATTTAACGTCAGAATCATCCAGTAAACCAGAAAAAACCTCAATCTCAATGAGGTTTCTTAAGACATGAACGTAAGGCGCTTGCACTGGTACAAGGTAGTCTTTACCGTCCCTGACAATGACCAGTAAATCTTGAACGCCAGTGTCCAGAACGTCTTTTACAACGCCAACCTCGAGCTTGTTTTGGTCTACGACTTTGCATCCGACCAAATCATGATAGTAAAAAGTATCTTTTTCGAGCGGCAAGTCGTTTTCATGAGCGTAAACCTCGAGTCCAATCAATTTTGTAGCCAATTCCAAGCTCAAAATACCAACCAATTGCAAAATGGGTGTGGTGTCGTGCAGTTCGAGTTTTTTGACCACAAACCAACCTCGGGTGGCAACAAATACCCGTGTCAGTTTAAGAATTTGATTTGGGTCGTCCACTGCCCTTAGTTTGAACGCGCCTTTGAGGGCATGGGTTTGTCCGATCAAACCAATTTTGATGACATCTTCTGGAATCATGGTGGCTCGAGTTCTGAACAGCAAAAAGGGCGAGTCAAACCCGCCCTTTGTCGAGATGACGGAATTTATTCAGTTGCGGTTTCGTCGTTTGGGTTTTCGTCTGGGCTGCGGCTCGAGCCTCCAGCGACATCAACTTGGACGCGTTCGCGTGGTCCTGCGGCGGCTCGGGCAACGGTGCGGATGGCTTGAATCACCCGTCCGTTGCGTCCAATGATGCGTCCCTCTTCGCCTGGTGCAACGTGAATCATGTATGTCACTTCACGCTCGCCTGTTTGTTCCACACGAACGCTTTCGGGTTGGTCAACCACTTTTTTGGCAAGGTATTCAATTAAATCTAGCGTCATTTTTGCTCCCGAAGTGCTTTGGTCATGGCACAGTTTAACCCCTCGCATAACTTTCCTGCGAGGGGTTAAGGGTTTGAAGCGTTTTTAGGCTTCTTTGCGGTACACGCCAGCTTGTTTTAACAAACGACGTGCGGTGTCCGATGGTTGCGCTCCAACGCTCAACCAGTGTTTGGCGCGGTCCACGTCCACGACCAGGAAGTTCTCGACTTTTTTACGAGGATCGTAATGACCCAGGTTCTCAAGGTAGCCACCATCGCGTTTTTGACGGGCGTCAACGACGACCAAACGGTAATGCGGGTTGTGGGTGTTGCCGTAACGCGAAAGACGAATCTTAACCATGTTGTTCTCCTCGAGTCGGGTATTAAGGGTCGAACACGTGCTCGAGATCGTGTTCGGTCTTGTTGTCCCCTGAGCCAGCAGCCATGCAACCTCAAGCTTCAACAATAAAAAGTATATCAGTTAAACATGACTCGAGCAAGGGTTTTTTAGCGCAGACTTTTCAGTGCGACTGGAATCAAATCGGCAACTTCAGATGCCAGCAGTCCAAGGTCTTTGTCACTTGCCGCCAGATCGCCCGCCAGTCCGTGAAGGTAAACGCCAAGTTGGGCAATCTGCTCGAGGGAGCTGGCTGGAGGCGCTTGGGCAATCAAGCCTGCCAGAACACCAGACAACACATCGCCCATGCCGCCCGTTGCCATGCCAGGATTGCCGCTCGAGTTGACCCAGAGTTTGGTTTGTGAGGCGACCACCGTGGGTCCGCCTTTGAGGATCACCACCGCTCGAGTCAAGCTGGCAAGTTTTTTGGCAGCCTCCAGGGAATTTTTGGAAACCTCGAGCACCGTCGTCTCGAGCATCCGCGCCGCCTCGCCAGGGTGTGGGCTGATGATGACGCCAGGGTGTGAGGTGGGCAATTGTTGGAGCAATGGGATCAACCAAGGTTGCAAGGCATCTGCATCGAGCACCAAATGTTTGTCGAGTGTAAGCAAAAATGCAACAATATCAGGTTCTATTTTTCCAACGCCCATGCCAAATGCAAGTGCATCCATTCGCTCGAGTTTTAAAAACTCGAGTTCGTAGGAAATCCAGGCTTTGATGGTATGCCTTGTGGCTTCGACTGGCGCTTGAAGTCCCGCGTTGACGGGCGCAACCACCGTCACCAAACCCGCGCCCGCCCGAAACGCGCCTCGAACCGCCAGGGCTGGAGCGCCAGGGTATTGGTCCAAGCCTCCGAGGATGAACACACGCCCAGAAGTTCCCTTGTGTGCGTCGGTCGCTCGAGAGGTGATGGTTTTGGCATGGTTTTTAAGTGTTGTAAATTCTGCAATTTCGCCAATTTGTTCGATCAGCGCCGACGGAAATCCTGGATTTATCAATTCAATTTGCCCCGCAATTTCTCGAGTTGGGTTAAACAACAAGGCTGGTTTAAAACCCGTAAACGTGATGGTGTGATCGGCACGAACCACATCAGCAGTTTCAAATTGAGGATGGTCAGCAACCATACCCGATGGCAAATCAACAGCCCAAACTTTGGCGGGGGACAAGTTGATCTTTTGAACAATGCTGTGCTCGAGTGTGCGCAGTGGTGGTTTAAACCCCACGCCCAAAAGCGCATCAACAATAATCTCGGCAGTCTCGAGTGACTGAAGGTGATCTTCAATCGCAAACATTGGACAAAAACTGCTTGTGGCTCGAGCAAAAATCTTGACAATCTCGCTGGCGCTCCGGAGTGGGACGTGCAAAATCTTGACCTCAAAGCCGTACAGGCAGAGCCACCTGGCGCAAGCAAAACCGTCGGCTCCATTCAAGCCTTTCCCGCACACCACGATCACTCGAGCATCGGTTGAATGATGCCGTTTGATGGCATCTGCAACCGCTCGACCTGCGGCTTCAACCAGCACCTCGAGCGGGATACCAGCTTTGCTGGCGGCGACATCGGTGGCTTTGACATTCTCAGAACTTAAAATAAACGCCATACCCCAAGTTTAAGAGGTTTTGGAACGATTTGATCAAGAATCGCGTATTGAAGTGTATGAACAATCAAACTCAAATTCAAAACACAAACACGCAAACCATGACTCAACCAGAAGAGAATACTTGGGGCATGATCTGCCACCTTGCCGCTTTGGGCATGTATGTTTTCCCAACTTTTGGCAACATCATTGGTGCACTTGTCGCCTGGTTGGTGTTTAAAGATCGATCTGTTTTTGCCGACGATCAAGGCAAGGAATCCTTAAACTTTCAACTCAGTTTGACCCTGTACAGCGCGATTGGTATTGCCTTTTGTATCATGACCTTGGGACTTGGCTTACTCGTGGTCGTGCCCTTGTTTGGCATCATGGCAATTTTGCAAATCATTTTTATTGTCGTCGCAGCACTCGAGGCAAACAAAGGCGTTCTGTACAGGTATCCAGTCACAATCCGCTTTATCAAATAGTACACTCGAGTTTTCAAGAATGGCAATCACTTTGGTTGCCGTTTTTTGCTGACATAACGCGCCTGAAAAATCAGTTAAACTTGAACGATCAAACCAAACTCGAGATTTTTTTGGAGGTCATACCAATGTCGTACTCAATGCCAAACTTGCCCCAAGCCCCAACGCTCGAGCCTTTAACTGTTTACTTGGTCGCCAGCGGGGATTCGCGTGAGACTGCCAACAAAACCTGTTGGGCGGCACAGCGGGACATGGAAGCCAAACTTGAGTTGGCACTGACAATCCTTGGTTGGAAGCTCAAACGCGCCCACGATTACGACGCGGCACTCGAGCACGGTTTTATCTGGAATCAACGCATGGGCATGGATGTCTTTTCAACGATTCCCAAAAATGCGCCGTTGATTGTTGCAGAGGCGGTCTGGCAATTCAGCCATCATGTGCTGGCAGGTTTGCGCGACCATCAGGGCGCAATTTTGACTGTTGCGAATTGGAGCGGACAATACCCAGGGTTGGTGGGACTGCTCAACCTTGGCGGTGGTCTGACCAAAATGGGTGTGCGATTCTCGAGTTTGTGGTCTGGAAATTTCACAGATGATTTTTTCAAAAATGGTTTACAAGAATTTCTCGAGACTGGAACGGTACAACACGATCTGTCACATGTGCGCAAACTCGAGCTTGCAAAACTTCCAACGGCAGAGCGCGAACTTGGCACGGCATTGGCAGAGCAACTCAAACTCGAGAAAGCGATTATTGGGGTTTTTGACGAGGGCTGCATGGGCATGTACAACGCCATTATTGACGATGAATTGCTGAATCCTTGCGGGATTTACAAGGAACGCCTGAGTCAATCGGCTTTGGTCGCCGAAATGAAAACCGTGAATGAT
>JAYTKL010000380.1:0-9830 GCA_043730305.1 Deinococcales bacterium
CAGAACCTCGAGTTGATCCTATGCGGTTCCTCAAGCACCTTCATGCCGACCTACCCAGAATGGGATCGGGTGACGCTCGAGACTTGTTGGGAGGACGTGGATTATTTGTCGCTACACTATTATGCCGACAATAAAACCGATGACACCGCCAGTTTCCTCGCCATGAGCAAGCAATTTGAAAGCCAACTGGATACCCTGGCGGCAACGTGCCGTTACGTCAAAGCCCAAAAGCGTTCCAAGCACGATGTCTACCTTTCCTGGGACGAATGGAACGTCTGGTACCGCGCCACCGACGGCGACGGCAAATGGGCAAGTGCGCCTCACATTCTAGAGGAAGTCTATAACCTCGAGGACGCACTGGTGGTGGCGCAGTGGTTGTCGGTGTTTTTACGCAAAGCCGATGTTCTAAAAATTGCCTGCATCGCCCAGATTGTCAACGTGATCGCACCGATCATGACCAACAAAGACGGCATGTTCAAACAAAGCATTTTTTACCCGCTCGAACTGTTCAGCCGTCACGCCTCTGGGGTTTCGTTCGACGCGTTGGTGCACACCCCAAGCCACGACACCAAACGATTTGGCGAAATGCCACTGCTCGATGTTTCCGCCAGTTTCGACGAAGAACACGCCAGCGGCGCAGCATTTCTGGTCAACCGCAGCCTGACCGAAACGCTCGAGGTGGAGATTTCATGGCAAGGCACACCAGCCAGCAGCGTGACAGGCGCGTGGCAAGTCACAGGCACTGACCCCAAAGCCGCCAACAGTTTTGAAAAACCCGACACGGTTGTTGCTCACGCGCTCTCAGGGATCAGCCTCAAGGATGCTCGAGTCAACATCAGTCTGCCGCCAATGTCGTTCACGACCATCACCGTTGCCCATTGAATCCCAGGTATTCCGTTAGGATAGGAGCACACAAGGGGTACAATTCATGAATTCAGAACGTTTTACCATCGGTGTTGATTTCGGCACGCTCTCGGGACGCGCCGTGGTGGTGCGCGTGTCTGACGGCGCAGAGTTGGGCAATGCGGTTTTTGATTACCCGCACGGCGTCATGGATGACACGCTATCCTCGAGCGGGGCAAAACTGCCTCCAGAATGGGCGTTGCAAGACCCCCAGGATTACCTCGAGGTTTTCAAACACACGATTCCCGAAGCTGTGAAAAACGCTGGGATTGACGCGTCAGACGTGATCGGCATTGGCATTGATTTTACGGCTTGCACCGTCTTGCCCGTTCGATCTGACGGCACGCCGTTGTGCTTTCTTGAAGAGCACCGCAACAACCCTCACGCCTTCGTCAAACTCTGGAAGCATCACGCCGCGCAACCCCACGCAGACCGCATCAACGCCCTCGCCAGAGCCAGAAATGAAACCTGGATGCCGCGTTACGGCGGCAAAATCTCGAGCGAATGGATGCTGGCAAAAGCCTTGCAGATTCTCGAGGAAGCCCCCGAAATTTACGCGGCGGCAGACCGAATTCTCGAGGCTGCCGATTGGGTGATCTGGCAACTTTCAGACGTGGAAACCTGCAACACCTGCACCGCCGGTTACAAAGCCAATTTTCAAGATGGTCAGTATCCCAGCCGCGAATTTTTGGGCGCGTTAAATCCAGATTTTGCCGATTTCACAAGCACAAAACTCTCAAAGAAACTTGACGCTTTGGGCGCTCGGGTTGGGGGCTTGAGCGCTCGAGCCTCCGCGTGGACTGGACTTCAAGAGGGTATCGCGGTGGCGGTGGCGAACGTGGACGCGCACGTTGCCGTACCCGCCGCCAACGCCGTGCAACCAGGACAGATGGTTTTGATTATGGGCACAAGCACCTGCCACATCATGAACGGCGAAACGCTTGCCGAAGTTCCAGGCATGTGCGGCGTGGTGGACGGCGGCGTCAGTCCAGGCATGTTCGGTTATGAGGCGGGTCAAAGTGGTGTTGGCGATATTTTCGGTTGGTTTGTCAAACATGGTGTCCCGCCCGAGTACCACAACGCGGCTCGAGAAGCGGGTATGGACATTCACGGGTATCTGACCAGCCTTGCCCAAACACAAGCCCCTGGCGAGCACGGTCTGATTGCGCTCGATTGGTGGAACGGCAACCGCAGCGTCCTGGTGGACACCGAACTGAGCGGCATGATGATCGGCATGACGCTTGCGACTCGAGCACCAGATATGTACCGCGCATTGATTGAAAGCACGGCTTACGGCACTCGCACGATTATTGAAGCCTTTGAAGCCTCTGGCGTTCCAGTCAAACAACTGGTGATTGCGGGCGGTTTGATTAAAAACAAGATGCTATTGCAAATTTACGCCGACGTGACTGGACGAGAACTCAGTGTGGCAGCCTCGAGTCAAGGTCCTGCGCTGGGCAGTGCGATTCATGCGGCTGTCGCGGCGGGTGTATACCCCGATATTTATGCTGCCGCCAACGTCATGGGCAAATCCATCAAAAGCGCGTACAAACCAAACCTCGAGAATGCTCGAGTTTATGATGCACTGTATGCCGAGTACAAAACCCTGCACGATTATTTTGGACGCGGTGCGAACGATGCGATGAAACGATTGAAAGCAATCCGCAACCAAAGCAAAAAATAAATGTAGGGACGCTGCGACCATGCCCGCTAGCGACCATGCCCGTAAGGTGCATTTTATGGTCAAGAAGGTGCGTATTATGGTCAAGAAGCTTGCTGCGTCCTGCCTTTTGCAATAGCGATTTTTTGAACAGGTAACCGAATGTTCTCGAGTTTGATCTGAATTTTCAAGGAGAAACCGAATGTCAACCAACACCAGAAAGAACCCGTGATGCTCGAGACATTACGAGCTGAAGTTGCAAAATGGCATCTCGAGTTACCCAAGAATAATTTGGTGACTTGGACGGGTGGGAATCTCAGCGCCAGGGATTTTGACTCGAATCACATGGTGATTAAACCCAGTGGCTTGCTGTTTGAAGAACTCAGTCCTGAAAACATGGTCGTGACCGACTTGAATGCAAATGTTGTTGAGGGAAATTTGAAACCATCATCAGACACCGCGACCCACGCCTACATTTACAGGCACATGCCCAAAGTAGGCGCGATTGTTCACACGCACAGCCCGTATGCCACGGCTTGGGCGGCGAATGCTCGAGAAATCCCGTGCGTGCTCACGGCGATGGCGGATGAATTCGGCGGTCCGATTCCGTGCGGTGGTTTTGCTTTAATTGGTGGCGAAGAGATCGGGCATGAGGTCGTGCGGGTTTTGACGGGTCATCGCAGTCCGGCAATTATTTTAAAAAATCATGGCGTGTTCGCGCTGGGCAAGACTGCGAAAAGTGCGGTCAAGGCGGCGGTGATGTGCGAGGACGTGGCACGAACGGTGTTCCTGGCAATGCAACTCGGTGATGTGAAACCAATTGCTCAGGCGGACATTGACAAACTCCATGACCGTTACACCAACGTTTACGGACAGTAAAACCCGAGCCTCAAAAAATCAAACTCGAGATTCAAAAGGACTTTATGATTCAACTTGCCACCCCCGAAATTTGGTTTGTTTGCGGCTCGCAGCATCTTTACGGCGAAGAGGCTTTGAAAAAAGTAATTCAGAATGCTCGAGCGGTCGCTGTTGGGCTTGATGAGGGCAAAAAAATTCCGCTCAAAATCATTTTTAAGGCGCTTCTCACGACCCCAGATGAAATTCGGGCGTTAATGCTCGAGGCGAATGGAAACGCGAATTGTGCGGGTTTAATCCTCTGGATGCACACGTTCTCGCCGTCCAAAATGTGGATTGCAGGACTGCTGAGCCTGCAAAAACCCTTCTGCCACCTTCACACCCAATTCAACCGTGATTTGCCGTGGGCAACGATTGACATGGATTTTATGAATTTGAATCAAGCCGCCCACGGTGATCGTGAGGCAGGTTTCCTGCACTCGAGGATGCGACTCGGACGCAAGGTCGTGGTCGGTCACTGGACAGACCCCGAAGTGCAAGACCGCCTCGCCGCCTGGGTGCGTGCCGCTCGAGGTTGGCACGATTTGCAGGGCGCAAAATTTGCGCGTTTTGGCGACAACATGCGCAATGTTGCCGTGACCGAAGGCGATAAGGTCGCGTTTGAAATGCGCTTTGGGGCGGCTGTGAATGGCTACGGCGTCGGTGATCTGGTACAAAAGGTCAACTCTGTAACCGAAGCGGCTGTGGATGCCCTGTGTGCAGAGTACGGGCGTCTGTACGAGGTCGCTCGAGAATTGAAATCGGACGGTGCTCGCCATGAAGAACTGCGCGACGGCGCTCGAATCGAACTGGGCTTGCGGGCGTTTCTCGAGGAGGGCGATTTTAAAGGCTTCACCACCAGCTTTGAAGACCTGCACGGTATACAACAATTGCCTGGTCTGGCAGTACAACGCTTGATGGCGGACGGTTACGGCTTTGGCGGCGAGGGCGACTGGAAAACCGCGATCCTGCTTCGCGCCATGAAAGTCATGGACGCGGGACTTCCAGGTGGCACTAGTTTTATGGAAGATTACACCTATCACCTCAGCGAAGACGGACACCAAGTGCTTGGTTCACACATGCTCGAGGTTTGCCCGACCATCTCCGACGCCAAACCCAAACTCGAGATTCATCCGCTCGGCATTGGCGGCAAAGCCGACCCAGTGCGATTGGTTTTCAATGCGCATCCTGGCAGTGCCATCAACGCCAGCCTGGTGGACATGGGCAATCGTTTCAGGTTGATTGTCAACGAGGTTGAAGTCGTGACACATCCAGAACTCCCAAAGCTGCCCGTGGCTCGAGCGGTCTGGGAATGCAAACCCGATTTCAAAACCGCCTGTGCCGCCTGGATTTACGCTGGCGGTGCTCATCACACGGGCTTCAGTTACGGCGTGACCTCAGAAATCATGGAGGACTTTGCCGAGATTGCCGGCATCGAACTTGTGGTGATTGACACCGACACGCGCTTGCGCGAACTGAAAACCGAATTGCGGCAAAACGATTTGTATTACGTTCTCGGGCAAGGCTTAAGAAACTAAACTCGAGCATCCTATTTTCGCCCTGAATGTTCCCAAAAGAAACAGAGGCAACCATGTCTAACACCACCGTCGCTCGAGGGTTGATCTCGAGGTTCAAAGCACTGGTGTTGATGGTTGGTGTGCTCGGGCTTGGATTTACGCTCGAGAATGCGGTGACGCAAAAAACCAGCAAACCAGAATTGAGCGGCGACATCCGCGCCCACGACCCAAGCATGATTAAAGCAGGAAATTATTATTACGTTTTTGCCACGGGTGACGAGAATGGTCTGGGCGAGGGCAGCGTGCAAATCAGGCGCTCGAGCGACATGCAAAACTGGGAATACGTCGGCACGATGTTCAACGCGCTGCCAGCCTGGATTGCCAAAGAAATTGGTAAAGTTCCCAACCTTTGGGCGCCCGATGTCTCGTATGGGAACGGGAAATATCTGGTTTATTATGCCGCATCGCACTTTGGCAAAAACGATTCCGTGATTGGTCTGGCAAGCAACGTCACGCTCGACCCGAACGACCCCAATTACAAATGGGTGGATGAAGGCATGGTGGTCAGGTCACACTCGAGCGACCACTGGAATGCGATTGACGCCAATCGAGTGGTCGCAACCCGGCAAGTTTTGCTCGAGTCACTGAAGCCAGCAGTTTCATTGTTTTATTGTTTCCCTGTCCAAGTTTGACCCGCATCTTGGCTGGCGTAGACCTGCCCCGTTCCTGAAACCGTCATCAGATGCTTGGTATTTTGGGGATCAATGGCAATCAGCGCAACGGCTTCACCAAGGTTTCCAAGTTCAGTCCAAGTTTGACCAGCGTTTTCAGAGCGAACCACACCTGTACTCGAGGAGGCGTAAATCGTGTTGGTTTTTGGATTGACCGCCAATGCCATACCAACCAGATTCGAGGAATTTGGCAGTGCTCTCCAGATTGCACCGCCGTCGCTCGAGGAGATCAGACCTTCCATTGTGGCGGCAAACAAGGCTGGTGGTGTGCCAGAACCTGCCGCAAGTGCCATTGCGCCGCCCGTTGCCGTGCTGATCGCTTGCCATACTTGACCGCCATCTGTCGAGCGGTACAACCCCTTGCCAGCAAGGTTGGCGTACAACCAATCGTTGGTTTCACTGACCGCAAAACCGTGAATGTCCGTTCCGGGCAAGTTGCCAAAACCAGGGTTTGTCCAGGTTTTACCGGCATCAAAACTCTTTTGAAAAACGTCATGCCCAGCCAGGTACATCACGTTTTTTTGTGCCACAGCCAAACCCATTGCGTCACCCTGACCGCTTGGTGTGCTCCAGGTTTTGCCGCCGTCGCTCGAGGTTTGAATTCCAGCATGTTGCCCGTACATCACACGTCCATCGTTGGTGAACAATAACGCGTGCATGTCACCCTCGAGTTTTGCCAGTGTCGTTAGATTGCCAGAACCCATGTTCATGCCAGCCATGCTCGAGGTGGTGCTGACGTTTGATGTGTCCGAATTTCGCGGGGTTAAAGACCGCCAAGCAAAAGCACTGATGCCAATGCCAAAGATCAGAAAGTAAAGGGTTATAAAATTGAGACTGCGTTTTTTAGCAGATTTGGGTTGCTCTGGATTTGCGTCAGGCTTCACTGCGTCTCCTCGCTTAAACTTGAACCTCGAGCCTGTTTTAACCATTCAGGTAGGCTCGAGGCTCATGTTAGATTTTTTTGGTTTTCAACCAATTCTTAAATTGCTTGATTTCCTTGCTTTGGTCATTCACCACGTTCTGTCCAAACTTCTTTAACTCGGGGCGCAAGGCACGTTTGGTCGCGTCTTTACCCATCGCCACCGCGTGTTCGTGGTGCGGGATCATGCCCGTCAGAAAGCTGCGGTCTGTGGCGTGTGTCATGCCTGCCATTGGGGTCATTCCAGCCGTTGAAGTGTCCATCATGGGTTTCATGTCGGCTTTCATCAGCGCCATTTGTTTTGGGTCGGGCTTGGCGTTGTACCAGCTTTTCAACCACATGTTCATTTGTTTGATTTCTTTGTCCTGGGCGTTGATAATTTTTTGTGCAGCCGCTTTGACATCTTTGTCCACACAAGTTTTGATGCACATTTTTGACATCTCAACCGCCCCACGGTGATGCTCGATCATTTGCGACATCCAAGCGATGTCGTAACTTTTACCGTTCAATTTTGCCAGAGCTTTGCTGCTCGAGTCGCCCATTGCACCCATGTTCATGTCGCCCATGTTCATTTGGGCAATGACGGGAACGGTCAGTGCAGCCGTACCCAGTGTTCCAATGATGCCAAGTGTCAAGAATAATTTTTTCATGTGTCAAACCTCGAGACTCAGGTTAAGCGATGCGTGTTTAAATTAGATAAAGCAAATTTTGTTGCCTAGCACGGCTTTTTCTTCACTGTGTTAAGTTTGTGTAAAGTACAGGTTTATCCCATACAATGGCGTGTGCCCCGAGTTTTGGTGATTGATGACGAACCCAACGTGCGCGAGATTGTCCAGGCGTACCTCGAGCGTGAGGGTTTTGAGGTTCAGACCGCCAGCACTGGAAATCAAGGCTTGCAGTGCATTGCCGACCTCGAGCCGCAATTGATTGTTTTGGATCTGATGCTGCCAGGGATTGACGGCATCGAAATCCTGAAACGCCTTCGTCCGCTCAACCGTACACCCGTGTTGTTGTTGACCGCTCGAGGTGAAGAATTTGATCGTGTCTTGGGTTTGGAGCTTGGCGCGGACGATTACCTGACCAAACCGTTTAGCCCGCGTGAATTGGTGGCTCGAGTGAAGGCAATTTTACGCCGAACCGAATTTGAAAGCTCGAGCGAAATCGTTCGTCACGGTGATTTACAATTTGATCCCAACACCCGCCAGGTTCATATCGCTGGTGTCGAGATTTTGTTGAGTGCCCTCGAGTTTGATTTGCTGCGGGTGTTGCTGGCGCAACCGATGCGGGTGTTTAGCCGCAACGAACTGATTGACGCCGTTTGGGGTGGCGATTTTCCTGGGGTTGACCGCGTGGTGGATGTTCACATTTCAAGCCTGCGGCGCAAACTGGGCGACGATGCCGAGCGCCCCCGTTACCTGTCCACCGTGCGCGGCGTTGGTTACCGAATGCTCGAGGCTCGAGCGTGAAAAACTTGGGTTTGCGGGCTAAAATTCTGATCGCGTTTTTGCTGGTGATCGTTGCGGCGGGGGTGGTCTTGGTGATTACGCTCGAGTTGTCCGCGCCGACTTTTTACCGTTCTCACGCCCAGCAGATGGCTCGGGCGATGGGCGGGAATTCGGTCAAGGCTGCCGAAAACCATGAATTGCAAGCCGACCTCGAGCGAGGTTTTAATCAAGCCCTGACGCAATCTTTGCTGGTGGCAGCATTGATAACTATTCCAATTGCGATTCTGGTCAGCGCCGTTCTCTCGAGACGGATTGTTGCCCCGATTCTCAGCATTTCAAAAGCCTCGGCGCGGATTGCGGCTGGCGGCTATCACGAACGCCTTCCCGCGCTCAGTTCCGATGAACTTGGCGATTTAACCCAAGATTTTAACCGCATGGCGCAAGTCTTAGAACAGACCGAAACCAGAAGAATCCAACTGATTGGCACGGTTGCCCATGAACTCCGCACGCCACTCTCAGGATTGCGCGGTTATAGCGAAGCGATGCTCGACGGTGTTTTTAGTGTTCAACATGCCGCGCCTCGAATTGGCAACGAAGTCAAGCGCCTCGAGCGACTGCTGGATGATTTGAGCGACCTGAGCCGAGTTGAAAGCAGCGCCATCAGCCTGCGCCGTGAAACTGTGCGCCTTGACCTGGTCGCCCAGGAAGTTTGCAGCCAACTCGAGCCTCGTTTTGAGCATAAAAACCTGCAATTGCAACTCGAGGTCTCAGCCGTGAGCGTGGTAGCAGACAATGACCGAATGATTCAAGTTTGTCATAACTTGCTTTCCAACGCGTTTCGTCACACCCAGGAGGGCAGTGTGACCGTGCGGGTTTGGCAAGATCAAGCCCAGGGATTCCTGAAGGTCACGGACACCGGCGAGGGCATTGCCGCCCACGACCTGCCGCACATTTTCGAGCGTTTCTACCGCGCCGATAAAAGTCGCTCGAGAAACGATGATGACAGCGTTGGGGCGGGCGTGGGTTTGACCGTTGCCAAGCATTTGGTCGAGGCGATGGGCGGCAAGCTTACGGTTGAAAGTCAAGTTGGTATTGGCAGTTCGTTTCAGGTGACGCTCAAAGTTGCAGCCTTACAAAGCTCGAGTCCGAATTTGATTGAGCGTTAAAGCATTGAAGGTGACAATCAAAGTTGATGCGCTCATCAGCAACGCCGCCCATTCGGGACGCAATAAGATTCCAAAAGTCGGATACAACACCCCCGCCGCCACCGGAATCGCCAGCAGGTTGTAAATCGCTGCCCAGAATAAATTCTGCACAATTTTACCTCGCACCGCTCGAGCCAATTTGATGGCCACCGCCACCGCCGCAGGGTCGCTTTTCATCAAGACCACATCGGCGGTTTCGACTGCCACGTCCGTTCCCGCCCCAATCGCCATGCCAACACTCGCCTCTGCCAGAGCCGGTGCATCGTTCACACCGTCACCGACCATTGCCACCTTGCGCCCCTCGAGTTGCAAAGCTCTGACTTTGGCGGCTTTGTCTTCGGGCAGGACTTCCGCAATCACCGTGTCCATCCCGAGTTGTTTGGCGACAGCCCCCGCCGTCGTGGCGTTGTCGCCCGTTAACATCACGGTTTTGACGCCAAGGGCTTGTAAGGCTTTCACAGCCGTCTGCGCCGATGGTCGGATGACATCAGCCACGGCAATCACCCCCAGCAACACGCCATCTCGAGCCACGTACATGGCGGTTTTGGCTTCACTG
>JAYTKL010000381.1:0-2962 GCA_043730305.1 Deinococcales bacterium
ACCGCCCTCTTTGCGCCCATTGGTCAAATACGATTGAATAACCGATTTTTTTACACCATCACTAAGCCAAATCGGTAACCTTCCGCTTGGGTAAGCAAAAGCATTTGGTCCATTTGAAGGTTTCGGTTCTGTTGGTAGACCCAAACTGAGTGCCGCCACCAAACCCAAACCGAGGATCAAGCCACCGACTGCACCAAGCGCCAATGAGACCATTTCGCTGCTGGTTTGAAAAGCGGGAATGGTATTAATGTACTTGGCAAGCATCGCAAGTCCAAAACCAGTTGCCGCGCCCAGAAACAAACCCAGAAGAGGTTCAACGCCAGCCACAATGTTAATCATGACCCAGGCGAACATCGCTCCAAGCCCAGCCACCAAGCCTGCAACGCCGCGCCGCGCACCGATAACCACAACGCCAGCCAGCAGGGTCATCATAATCAGATCGAACCAAGTCACATCCACAGGTTCAGTATAGCAAGGGATTGCAGGTCTAGGTGGTTAAAGGCTTAACGTCCTCGAACCGGATAACCCGCCCGCTCGAGTAGAAATTTGGCATCGGTGGCTTCGTCGAGGCTGGCGAATCCCAGGCGCACCGCACCGCCCTGTTCGCGCATGACCAGCACCTCAATGTCTTTGATGTTGACCGCTTCGTTGCCCAAAAGTGTTGTGATGCGGGCAAATTCGCCTGGTTGATCGGGAATCAGCACGACCACATCATGAAGTCCTGGCAGCAACGAGCGCCGCACCACGGGCAGACTGTCGCGGCTGCGTTTGCCTTCGGTGGCAGCCTCGAGCAGCAATTCTGGCGTCTCGAGCATCTCCTCGAGCGCCCCAAGCTCATTGCGATAACGCCGTATGGCTTCGAGCACGGCAGTTCGGTTTTCGACCACCATGTCGCGGCTCATGCGAGGGTCGCCCGAAGCCACTCGGGTCAAATCTCGAAAACCGCCTGCGGCAAGCAGCGCCAGACCGTCGCGGTCTTCGTGGCGGGCTATCAGGCGCGTCAGGGCGAGCGCTGAGAGGTACGGCAAGTGCGACACTGTGGCGACCAGTTTGTCGTGCGCCGACGGCTCGAGCACCACAGGATTCGCGCCGAGAGCCGCCACCAGTTCTTGTACCCGCTCGAGGGTTGAAACTTGGGTTTGCGCGGTGGGTGTCAGCACCCAAATCGCGTTTTGCAACAAACTGGCGCTCGAATGCTGCACCCCTGCACGTTCCGAACCCGCCATCGGATGCCCACCGACAAAACGTTTTTGAATATCACTTGGGAAGCTCGAGATGGCACCCAGCAACGGCGCTTTGACCGAACCAACATCGGTCAGAATGCAGGTTTCGGACAAAAACGGAATCAAACTGTTCAACAACCCAGGCAAGGCTCGGACAGGAACGGCAAGAACCACCAGGTCAACGTTTTTGACCCAGTTGCCGACGCTTAAATGCGCAACATCAATCACACCCAAACCCAGAGCGGTGGTCAGGGTTTCAGGGTCGCTGTCCAAGCCAACAATTTCACGTGCCAGAAAGCGTTCTCGCAATCCTCTGGCAACACTGCCACCGATCAAACCGACGCCGAGGATCAGAACAGTATCAAAAAAAATCGTGGCACTCATCTTGCGTTAGACGCTAACACGCTCACGCAAACGGCGTAAACTATGCTCATGAATCTCGAGACTCAATTGATTGATGCTTTTAACCGTGGACAATCAGATCGCGCTCAAGCCCAGACCGACATCAGTGCCAAAGTTCATGCTTTAAAAACCGCGCTCGAGAAGACGGATTTGGGCTTGACGGTCGAAACCACCGATTATGACGGCTTGTTCTTTAAGTCCAGCTCGAGCGCGGGTAAACCTGGTTGGTGGGCGTACCTGACGACCAACACGACTGCCGAGGGCTTGATGTACACCGTGCGGGCTGGTTTTGGGCAGAAAAACATTCCAGAGTTGCGTGACACCCTGCCTGACGAAACCTTTTCAAGCCTTGAAGCAGCTTTGCAGGCGCTCGAGACGGCGCTGGTGAAGGGTGTTTATTATTTGGGATTGTTGAAGCGTTAAGTTGAATGTTGACATCCTTAAAAGTGAACTTTGCAGTGCACAGCACATCTGAGCCTGATAGACTTTTCCAATGGATTTAGAAACTTGGAAACCAATCAATCAACTCTCCAAAATCCGCGAACGCATCGAAAAACTGGGCACTGGTACAGGCATTTGGACGCCAGCCGCCGATTGGTTTGAATCTGACGATGACCTAATTTTGGTGCTCGACGCTCCGGGCATCGACATGACAGCCCTCGAAATTGTCCATGATGGCGCACACGTTTCGATTCGTGGTGGGCGCGAAAATCAAAATTACGGCACAGGTTTGACGCTCGAGCGTCCATTGGGGGCGTTTGAACGCGAACTCGAGATTCCACTGGCGGTTCAAGCCGATTCGACTGTGGCGCAATACCGCGCAGGACAACTCGAGCTTCGGTTTTCAAAATTGGCGCGTACCATCACGATTGAACCTGGCACACCACACGAATGAAACGGTTGCTGGTCTTCTTTTGCTGCCTGCTGTTTTGTGGCGCGGTTGCCCAGAACACGGATTTGAGTGTCATGCGCAGCAAGCTCGAGGCTGGCGATTTCAAGTCCGTGATTGTGCAACTCGAGCCGTTCGTCAAATTAAAGCCCAACGATCCCGACGGGCATTTCTTGCTGGCAAGGGCGTATTACTTGACAGGCGGGGCGCTCAATCAAGCTCGAGCCGAAGATCAGATTCGTTTGGCAATCAAACTGGTCACATTTCGGGCTGAGTTTGAATGGCAGTACGGTCTGATTTTGGAGACTTTAAGCAAAGCTGATCAAGCATTGTTGCACTTGCGCAGTTCGGTTTTGGGCGATCCCAGGGGGGTATCGAACAGCAGTCTGTACCGTTACGCGATGGATTGGGGCGGGGTCGCGTGGCGCAAAGGCGATTTGCGTCAGGC
>JAYTKL010000382.1:0-1928 GCA_043730305.1 Deinococcales bacterium
TGAACGTCGGCACTCGAGCCTTAGCTTCTTAGCACCAACGGTGTTTGAGGAGAAATATGACTCTCGGAACTCCAAGTCCACAAACTCTTGACATTTCAAATTAAATTTTCATTTCCTTGCAACACGAACGCTACCATGTTGATTCCCCTTTGTCGGATTTAGTGGCTAATGCAGCCCATGCTAGCATAGTCTTAGCTTGGTGCCCAAAACAAATTCAGACAGTTTTCAGCATCGGGTTTGTTTGAAAACTTACCACTTGAGTAGTCAACGTTTATTTTTGCTGCTCGAGATAACCTTTCAAAATCTCGAGCGCATCATGTGTCATCGAACCATGAACCACAGGAATTTCGTCCAGCGCAAAAAACCTAACCTCAGAACCCTCGAATCCATCCGCTTTGGGCATTCCAGTCCAGTTTTGTGATACATAAACAGCACCCACGTTGTAAATCTGGTCGCCGTTTGGGTATTCAAAAAAATACTTTTCCCCAGAAAGCATCCCCAAGAACTCGAGTTCCAAAATCGTGACCCCAGCTTCCTCGAGCGCTTCACGAATCGCGGTTTGCTCGAGTGAATCACCAAGTTCACACGACCCACCAATTGTTCCCCAATTTTTGGTATCAGTTCGGTGTTGCAGCAAAACTCGGTTTTTATCGTCAAGAATCAAAACAGTGCTTCCAGCGCAGATGATGGGACGATGACCGACCAAAGCACGTAGCTCGAGGATATATGACATGACTCGAGCTTCGCATTTTTTTGTGAGGAGTTTTCACATCAAAATTCGAGGTTTACACAGTTTCAACAACACTTGTATTTTATGTCTAATATGACATAAAATACGTTGATGTAACCCACGTCCAAACCTATCGTTTGGCTTTATGGTGAAATCAAAACGCCACCTTTCTCGAGCCAAGCCAGACTCGAAGCAGGCTTGCTTTTGAGGTTGCTGCAACAAGGTGAAAATCTTGGGCTGCCTCACTCGCGTCCAATGCCCAGCATCGGTCAACATTGCCATGAGTTGCGCATACCAGACGAAAAACGCAATTGGCGAATCATGTACTTTTTGGATTCCGACGCCATTGTGATTCTTGAGGTTTTTGTGAAAAGCACGCCCAAAACACCCAAACATATCCTCGAGATTTGTCAACGGAGACTCAAACTGTATTTACAAGCCCTGGAGGATGACCATGCAAAAAACAAAACGTAAAGCGCTCGAGAACGCCGGCTGGAAAGTTGGCAGCGTAACCGATTTTCTCGAGTTAACACCTGAAGAATCCTCATTGATTGAAATGCGCTTGGCGCTCAGTCAAGCCTTACAAAAACAACGGAAAACCCAGCATTTAACCCAAGTTGATCTTGCCAAACGGCTTGGTTCGAGTCAATCTCGAGTGGCAAAAATGGAAGCCGCCGATGCGAGTGTGTCGTTTGATTTACTGATTCGAGGTTTGCTGGTGGCAGGCGCAAACAACACAGACATTGCTCGAGCGATTGGGCAAAGTTCAAAATGAAATTTCAGGAAGCTCGAGCCACCAAGCTTCCTGAAATTTAGAATTCATGGATTGTTACAAACGCTCGAACCCACGCACCCGTTCCCAATCGGTCACGGCTGCCTCAAACGCCTCAAGTTCGACATCGGCATAATTGACGTAATGTTCAATCACCGCATCACCAAACGCGGCTTTGGCAAGTTTGGATTTGGCGAACAAATCCCTGGCGAGGCGCATGGTGCTGGGAACTCGAGGTTTTTTGGAATGGTACGCATTGCCCTTAAATTCTGGCTCGAGTTTGAGTTTTTGTTCCATGCCATGAATGCCTGCGGCGATCATGGCAGCAAGCGCTAAATACGGGTTTGCATCTGCACCCGCAACACGATTCTCGAGCCGCAAACTTGCACCGTGTCCGACCACGCGCAAACCGCAAGTGCGGTTGTC
>JAYTKL010000383.1:0-7769 GCA_043730305.1 Deinococcales bacterium
GATGAAAGCGACGAACCCGAAGTCAGTCAGATCAAACATATTGAAGATGGTGTGATGTTGCTCGAGGCGAGCATGAAAACAGATCAGGTTGAAAAAGCCTTGGGTATTGACTTTGACGATGACTTGGAAGGTGAATTTGACACACTTTCAGGCTTTATTTACCATCAATTTGGTTACATCCCGCAGCAAGGCGAGGAAACCGAGTTGGAAGGTTGGATTTTTCAGATTGAAGAAGCCGATGAACGCCGTATCCTCAGCGTTCGCGCCACCAAAAAACCAGATGAAAACCAACCGCCCGATTCAGACAAAAACCAGCAAACCTCGAGCGAGGGCGCCGCGCATTAACCTGACATTTTGCAGGTAAACTAACCCATGAACACCATAGACCCCGACTTGCTGGCAGCCGCCAAAACCGCTTTCGATCGCGCTTACGCCCCGTACTCCAACTTTCAAGTCGGCGCGGCACTGCTTGGCACGGACGGCAAAATTTATGCGGGTTGTAACGTCGAAAATGCCAGTTACGGACTCTCGAGGTGCGCCGAGCAAACCGCCATTCAAAAAATGGTGTCCGAAGGTGTAAGGGGCTTTAGCAAAGCTGTGGTGTACACCCTCGCCAGTCCGCCAAGTTCGCCGTGCGGGGCGTGCCGACAAGTTTTGTTCGAGTTTGGTGAAAACGCCGAAGTGGTCATGGTCAATGACAAAAACGAAACTCGAGTGTTCACGGTTTCTGAATTGCTGCCCGCCGGTTTTGGACCGCGTGACCTGAAATAATCACCACAACGGAAGTTTTAAACCGTCGTGCGCGAGTGAGACGTTCTCGGGCAATAAACGCGCATCTCGAGCGTCCACACCATGCCCGAGGTGCGTCAAAACGGTTTTGACGGGTCTGACTTTTTTAATCACCTCAAGCGCCTCCAGAACATCGTAAACACTGCGGCTCGAATACACCGCGCTCGATTCATCCCAAAAACTTGTGCCCAGAATCAGCAATTCGAGGTTCTGAAAATACTGCTCGAGAATGTTTTCTGAAAGCCCAATCGAATCCGAACAGTACACCCAGGTTTTACCATGACGCTCGAGTTTAAAAGCATTCGCAGTGCCGTTAAAACCGTGTGGCACTTCAAACGCGCTGACCATCCAACCGTGAAGCTCGAGGGATTCAGGGAACGCATGGAATCTCGAGGCGTAGTTTCCTTTAAAGGCATAAGAAAAACGTTGCTCGAGTTGCGGCAAGACGCTTTGAGGGGCGTAAATTTGGGTGCTTGCGCCCTCCCACCGCAGGTAATCGAGCACGTCACCCAAACCCAAAATATGATCGTTGTGATCGTGGGTAATCAGCACCGTCTCGAGGTTTTGTAAAGTCTCTCGGGTTGCCTGCAACCTAAATTCTGGGCTGGCATCAATCAAGACTTTTGCGCCCTCAAGCTCGAGCAGCACACTTGGACGAGTTCTGGCATTAATCTTGGTCACGCGAGCCTCGGAACACACCTCGCAATTGCACCACCAACGCGGTACGCCTTGCGAATCGCTCGAGCCTAAAAGTGTGAGTTGGGATTTTACTGCCATTGTGCCTGCATTCTATTCGGTTAAACTCGAGGAACTGAACGTTTGCGGCAAAGCCTGCGTAACAAAAATGGTGAAACTCAAATTGACTCCAGCCATCTTTTTTCTCGGCGCGATCGGGCTGGCTGCCATCGCATACTCGCTCGAGCCGCGACAAAAAGTTCTGGGAGTCGTGAACGGTATTTCGTTTCCAACAAACTTTCAAAGCCAACTGGTCAAATACGCCACTGTTGAACGCCCAGACGGTCTAATCCGTGACGAATTCGCCTCGCAAGACGTGATTGACGCCGCCCGAGACGGCAAACCCATCCCTGTGGGTTCGATGCTGGTGATTCAAGCCTTTTACGGCTCGAGGCTGGGACGTTTGGGGCAACAAAACGTGCATGTCATGGTCAAACAAAACTCGAGCGACAACAATGCTTGGGCGTTTGCCGCGTTTAATCCTGATGGCGGCAGTGAGCCGAACATGGATTTAAGTGTTTGCAAACAATGTCACTCGAGCGCGTTGATTGGGCGGGATTCGATTTTTTCGTTTGCGTTGTTGCAAAATTTTATCTCTACGGGCAAACCAGGCTTTGCCTACTGTTCGTTCCCAGCCCGAATTCCGTGTACTTCGGACGCCGATTTTTCTCGAGGTCGTTGAAGCCCAAGGTTTCGCAAATTTTCTCGGCAACTCGAGTTTGGTAGGGTGCGCGTCTTGACCATAAAACGCACCTGTCTTGATCCTAAACATGCACCTTCGGGCAGGATCGCTGTCGGGCATGGTCGCCGTGCGCACTGAGAACATGACCGATGGTGCGCGAGGCGCACCCTACAGTTCAAAGTCCAGCCTTAAATTCATCCCAAGCCTCGAGCAACACATTTCGGTTCACCCGCTCGAGATTCGGTTTGGCAATTTCATGCAGCATCACAAAGCGCACACCCTCAGAATCGGCTTTTTTATCGCGTGCCATGAAGGGTTCAACGTCACCAAACTCGAGGTTGGGAAGTTTGGCGGGTTGTTGATAGTTTAAAAACGCTTTGGTGTGCGCGGTCACGTCCGCATAACCCAAAATCTTGCCAACGATTGCGGCGTAGTGCATTCCGTACCCGACTGCTTCGCCGTGCGGCAGTTTGTGGCTTGTGACCGCCTCGAGCGCGTGTGCCAGAGTATGCCCGTAATTTAAAAAAGCGCGTTGGTGTTTTTCAAACGGGTCAATGGCAACCAGATCGGCTTTGACTTGAATCACGTCTTTTAAAAATAACTCGAGCTTGGGAGATTCGGCGTTAAAATCTGGCTCGAGGATGGGCTGCATTAAACTTGGGTTGGCGATCAGACCGTGTTTGAAAGCTTCGGCTGCACCCTCACGGAATGTGCGATCGGGCAATGTCAGCAATGTCTCGAGGCTGGCGAACACGCCTGAGGGTTGGTGAAATGCACCGACCAGGTTTTTGCCCTCTAGCAAATTTACACCCGTTTTACCACCGACACTGGCATCAACCATTGCCAGTAGCGTTGTGGGGCAAACGTAAAACGCAATACCACGCAAGTAACTGGCAGCCACATAACCCGCCAAATCCGAGGTTGCCCCGCCACCAAGCGCGACCACGGCGGCATCTCGAGTCAGACCTTCCAGGGCGAGGCTCGAGAGGAGTTTGGCGAACACATCCAGGTTCTTGCAGGCTTCACCGCTCGGCACGGTAAAAACCTTGACGCTCGAGCCGCCAGATTCGAGGCTGGAAACCAGTTTGGTCAGGTGGTATTTGGCGGCGGTTTCATCGCTAATGACAGCAACCTTGGTATGAGGAACGCTCACGCGCTCGAGCAGGTTTTGTTCAATCTTGACGGTGTATTGGGCTTCGAGTAACACCTGAACTTCACTCATTTGTGCTCTCCCAAACTGCTGGGGTCAAATTCTGTGCCATCCTGCCAAGCCTCGAGCCGCGCAATGATTTCTGCCACGACCTCTTTGCGGTAACGCCCGTCAGTGGAGACTTGAATCGGGGCGGCATCAAAAAAAGGTTTGCGCATCTCGAGCAACTCATTGATGCGCCCGAGTGGGTCTGGAACTTGCAACAAGGGGCGGGTGCTGCGTTTGGTACGTTCAAAAATCGTTTCTGGGCTGGCACGGAGGGCGACCACAGGACCGCGCTCGAGCAACTTCAGGCGGTTTTCGTCATTGATGAACGTACCGCCGCCGCAAGACACCACCGCTTCGTCCAGGGCAATGCAGCGATCCACGATTTCGGTTTCGTAAGCCCTGAAGGTTGGTTCGCCGTAGAGTTCAAAAATTTGTGGAATGGTTAAACCCGTGATGCGTTCGATCACCTTGTCGGTGTCCACAAAATGCAGTGCCAGCGCCCGAGAAAGTTCCCAGCCGATTCTGGACTTGCCCGTGCCCATGAAACCCACCAATGCCACCCAGGAAACGGGACGTTCGATCAAAATGGGTTCACCAGTGCGCGGCATATCGCCTCGAGCTTACCATTCTTGGTGAGATTCAGACCACGGCTCGAGGTGGCAATTGTGCAAATGCAAAGTCATTACGAATTGCATAAATTTTTTGGTTGTCGAAGTTTTGTGCAGAAAAACTATTGGTCTTGATCGGCAAACAACGCCACATATTGACCGAAACCTTCCTCCTCGAGTTCATCGAGCGGAATGAACCTCAAGGCTGCCGAGTTCATGCAGTAACGTAAACCTGTCGGCGCTGGACCGTCGTTGAAGACGTGCCCAAGGTGCGAATCGGCGTTCATGGAGCGCACCTCGGTTCGTTGCATTCCGTGAGCGCGGTCGCTGCGGGTTTCAATGTGCTCAGGCTCGAGCGCCTTGTTGAAGCTTGGCCAGCCGCAATCGGAATCAAATTGGTCGAGCGTGCTGAACAGCGGCTCACCAGAGACAACATCGACATAAATCCCAGGCTGATCGTTGTCCCAGTAAGCGTTGTCGAATGGGGGTTCTGTGCCGTTTTGCTGCGTGACCCGGTACTGTTCGGGGGTGAGCCTCGAGCGCAGGGCGATATCGGACGGTTTGATGAAATTTGCCATTTAAACCTCTGAATCAATTTCACTGCTTCAAGAAATCGATCAAATCTGTTGCCAGCTTTTGTTTGTGGGTGGCAAACAGACCGTGCGGTGCATCATCATACTCGAGATACTTGGCATTTTTGATTTTCTTTGCGGCTTGGCGACCTGCCGTATCGATTGGTACGGTCTTGTCGGCAGTGCCATGAACGATCAAGGTTGGCACGTTGAACGCTTCCAGGTCGGGTCGGAAGTCGGTGGTTGCAAAAGCGTTGGCGCAGGCAAGCGTGGCTTTCAAGCCCGCCATCATCGCCAGGCTTCGCGCCCACTCGAGCAATTCTGGGCTGGCTTGGCTCGAGCTTGGACCGCCAGCGAAGAAGTCTTTGAAAAATCCGGCAAAGAATGTGTTACGGTCATCTTTCATGGACTGTGTCATCTGCTCGAATACGGATTGATCGACACCGCCAGGGTTGTCAGCAGTTTTGAGCATGAACGGCACGACTGATGAGATCAAACCCGCCTGCACCACGTTCTTGCCAGCATGGCGCGACATGTAACGGGCAACCTCGCCGCCGCCCATCGAAAAACCGATGATCGTGGCGTCTTTGGCGTCGGTCGCTTCGATCACGGCAGCCAGATCGTCCGCCAGGGTGTCGTATTCGTAGCCGTTCCAGGGTTGGCTCGAGCGTCCAAAGCCGCGCCTGTCGTAGGCTATCGCACGGAAACCCGCCTCAGCCAGTGCAAAAGCGCCATCGTCCCAAGTGTCCGCATTCAGAGGCCAGCCGTGCATCAAAATGACTGGGCGACCTGAACCCCATAGCTTGAGATAAAGTTTCGTACCATCTGGGGTTTTTATGTAATCCATGTGCGCCTCCGGTGCTGCGGGTTTTGAGTGTTCTTGAACCCCAAACTAACCAGCGCAACTGTGGCGGAACTGAATTGGAGCTGTGCAAGAGCAGAGCAGCCGCCAGGGCAACTCTGGGTTCATTTTCCCGATTTGGCATCCTGAAACGAAATCTATTCGGGCGAACATTGAGAGTGACGGTTTCCAGAGCACCCAATCGAATAAAAATAAAGTCCTCGAGTGAACAGCTCGAGGATTCTTTACTTCAGATTTTGATGGAAATTCACGGTTTTGGTACAAGCACAACTCAAGTGGGGAAGCTCAAGTTGAGCCTGAGCATTTTTCGGTGGCTCGAACCGCAAGGATTAAATGGGGTAATACTCGAGTTTAGAAGTTAAATAGTGCATACGAGTACACCCGAGGTGTTTTCCATATTGTCCTTTCTTCAAACTGCTCTGCTTAAAAACAAAGCGCAAACTCAGGTTATAACCAGGGCGTCATTTGAGCGTCATTCGGACAGGTTAGACTTACTCTGAAGTGCAGATTCTCGAGATCAGGACAATGAAAAAGCCTCCCGCTCTAACTCGAGCGGGAGGTCTGAAAGTTTTGACTTTACTTGATCATGTACCAACCCAAGTTCGAGAGGGCGTTCCAACCGTTTTCGGTGTAGTAAGGTTTGCCATTGAAGCCCCAGATGCCTTCCGCCCAACCTGTTGCCGCCGTTGGTTTGAGGTTGAGGGCTGCAATGTAGTGCGTAGCATCGCCTGTTTGCCGTCCGACCAACTCGAGATTTGAACCTGGTGTTGGCAGGTAGATGGCAACGTTTGGCATTTGAGGGTTTGCAATGTCCACAATTCCGGCGGCAACACTGACCGCGAAAGGTCCAGATTGTGAAGCATGACCCATGCTGGTGTAATTCATGTCACCAGCGCCAGAGTGCCAACCGTTCGCCCAGCCGAGTGGTGATTTGAAGAGTCCCAGATACGAGTAACCACCCTCACCAATGCCGAGCACTGGGCGTTTGGACAAGCGGATGGCGTTGGCGGCGGCGCTGCTGCCACCCCAGTTTTGCAAGTAACCCGTTTCGGAATCGATCAAGATCAGTTCAAATTTGGAAATCGCGCCAATGTTGGTGTCGCTCAAGCTCGCGGCATCGAGCAGGGTGACATCAAAGCCTTTTTTCTCGAGACCCTTTTCGTACATTTCGGCTACATCCTTGACTTTGGAGTACACAATCGCCACGTGGTTCTTGCAAGCGCCAGCAGGAATCTCGAGGTTGAGCTTTGTCTCGAAGACGTTGTTGGTCTCATTTGATTCGTCAATCCAGTTTCCAAAGTCCACCCGAGCGACGTAATCGTGGCTGGTGTCCGCACCGACTGGGTTGGTGAATGGGTAATAGGCGTTAATGTTCACAACAGCAGTTTCACCAGGAGCGAGGCTCTGCAAGCCCACGCCGTTGCCACGGTAGCCTGCGCCAAGGTCAGCGTCGGCGGCGTCAACGATTTGCACGATGCCTTTGTCGAGGATGGCTGGGCTGGCAGCCGTGCCAATGTTTTTCACTGCAACTGAAGCAATGGCGTATGGAGCGTAAGGGCGGCATTCACCAAACTTGATTGCGCCTCTGACAACCACCAAGTCAGGCTTGGCAACAACATCGGGTTTGATTTGCTTGATTGGTTCTTGCACCTTTCCTGCATTGGTCGCAAAATCACCATTGCCCGTTTGAGTCACGTCGGTAATACAATTCTCGAGGTTCTTGGGCAGCACATTGGCGTCAAGGCACTTTTGCTTGCCGATCGCTTGTTGTTCTGGACTTGGGGCTGGTTGTGTGCTTGGGAAGTCGGGGTTGTTAAAACCACCGAATGAATCGTTGGCATCGTAAACAAACAGTGAGTCAGCAAGGCTTGGAATGCTCCAAGAGTTGGCGTACTCGTGCAATAAGGCGCTCGAGGTTGGTGCTGGGAACGCCCCGCCGTCACGTTTGACAAATTCGTTGCTAAGGTCGCCGTCCATGTTGCCCAGCAAGCCTTTCATCTGCCCAACTCGGGTGGTGGCAGGGTAGACGTAAGCATCCATGTAACTGCCGTTGAGGTTCACGACCAGTTTGTCACCACTTGGGTTTTTGAAGGTGTAGCTCGAGCCTGAGAGCGTGACTTTATAACCTGCGCCCAAGTCCAGACCGCCTGCGGGCACGTCCGTCCGAACACCGGTCACACCGACGCGAAGTGGGCTTTGTCCTGCTGGTGGATTGATGTACAAACCAACTTTTTGTCCGTTCATTTGCGTGGCAATCGCGGTATTGACGCTGACCGCCGTGCTGCCGCCCCAAGGTTGATGACGGGCTTGAACCCGAAATTGG
>JAYTKL010000384.1:0-8231 GCA_043730305.1 Deinococcales bacterium
AGCACCTCGAGCATGTCACCAAACGTATTTTTCATTCTCAGTTTGACCGAAGTATTGCCGCCACCCGCCAGCACCAAACTCGAGTCCTCTCCCAACAACCGCGACGAGTACGCCCGAAGCTCGAGTTCGTTTTGGCACTCTGCCTCGTGGGTTTCATTCCAACGGTTTTGCATTGTGTTCTTTCAGATTTTCAAAATACGGCGCACGAATCACGCCTCGGTCGGTGATGAACGCAGTCACGTATTTTGCGGGGGTAACGTCAAACGCTGGATTAAAAACATTCACGCCTTCGGGTGCGGTGCGGCGCAAACCAAAACTCGAGACTTCATCCTCATGGCGCTGTTCAATTTCGATGCCCAGACCGTCGGGCGTGGCAAAATCGATGGTGCTGAATGGCGCGGCGACGTAAAACGGAATGTTATGTTCTTTTGCCAGAATTGCCACGCCGTACGTGCCAATTTTGTTGGCAAAATCACCGTTGGCGGCGACACGGTCACAACCGACAATCACCGCACCAATGTTCTTGTCGCGCATCACGACTGCTGCCATGTTGTCGGTAATCACGGTCACGGGCAAACCTGCCTGCTGCAATTCCCAGGCGGTCAGGCGTGCGCCTTGCAAGAGTGGACGGGTTTCGTCGGCGTAAACGTGAATAATCTGCCCCATCGCCGCCGCCGCATAAATTGGTGCGAGTGCCGTACCAATGCCCGTCGTGGCAAGGCTGCCCGCGTTGCAGTGCGTCAAGATGCTCGAGACCTCAGCCAGAAGCGGGACGCCGTGTTCGCCAATCAAATCTGAGGTGCGTTCCTCGGAGGTTTTGATGGCGAGCGCCTCCGCCAGCACCGAATTTTTCAGGTCGCTCGAGGTTGTAAAACTTGAGGTTTGAATGTGTTGCATCACGCGGTCCAACGCCCAAAAAAGATTGACGGCGGTGGGTCTTGACGTTGCCAGATAATCTCGAGTTTCAGATAGTTTCTCGAGGAACGTGTCTCGAGTTGTGTTTTCAGTCAGGTTTTTCACGCCCAGCCACAAACCGAAAGCTGCCGCCACACCAATCGCTGGCGCACCACGAACCCGCAAAACCTTGATCGCCTCCCACATTGTTTGAACATCTCGAATCTCGAGCATGACGAGTTCTAAAGGCAGTAAAGTTTGGTCGAGCAAGAACACTTTTTGATTTTCAAAAACCACGGTGGGTTGGGCTTTGGTCACGCTTCAATCACTTCCCGCACAATATTCTCGAGTTCACTAAAACTCGAGATGTGCTGATGGTTTTTGATTAACTTCAAACCGATTTCTAAATTCATCTCGAGTACAAAAACGCGTTTGCTCTCGTCTGCAATGCTGTCCACATCAAAGACATGCGCAAAACCCACACTGCGCCGAATCATCTCGCAACCGGCAAAACCAGCCGTGTCACGCAAAATCTCGAGCATCAGTTCATCTTGAAATAACGTTGAACGCCACGAAATGCTGTTCGCATTCTCGAGTTGCGCCCGGAAACCAAGCTCGAATGCCTCCCAGCAAAAACGGTAT
Source organism: Deinococcales bacterium (assembly GCA_043730305.1). Lineage (GTDB taxonomy): Bacteria > Deinococcota > Deinococci > Deinococcales > JAAFIG01 > JANXTZ01. Next base: position 1,537 of record JAYTKL010000384.1, read on the forward strand.
TGCTGGAACAAATAACTTCGGTAGGCGTCACTCGAGTTTTGATCGGGTGCGTGACCGTGCTGGGCGCTGGCATTCAAGAACAAATTTGCCACGAACAAACCAACATCAAAACCAATCGGTCCAAAAAAGGCAAACTCGGGGTCAATCACGCGAATGTCGGCACGGTGATGTTCGTCGGGTTGGCTTGCCATGATCGAACCCGTGTGCAAATCGCCGTGCAGTAAGGCTTGCGAACTGGTCATAAAACGGTATTTGAGTTTGGCAACAACTTCTTTCAACTCGAGATCGGCTTGCAGTTTCTCGAGCGCGGGTTTGATGCCAGGATCAAATTGATTTCTGTTCTGTTTCCCTTCGAGCAACACAGCTTCAAACGGTTCGGTGAAAATCAAATCTTCGGTAATCTCGCACAGTTCGGTGTTGGCAAACTGGGTCATCAAAACTTTTTTCTGTTTGGCTTCCATGCCAAAATCGGACGTGCCAAACAAGGTTTTTGCCAGAAAATCACCAATCGTTGCGCCCAGATTCTTAAACCTCACGCGGTTGACCATTGGCTTTCGCATGACCTCATGAACCCGCAAATCCTCCATTGCATTGACAAACATGATTTCGTCAAACCAGTACGGCACAGGCACAAACCCAGGCGCGAAGCGATGCTGCAAATCCAAAGCTCGAGCCTCAAACCCCGCCCGAGCAGGGGAGAGTCGCCACGATTCACCCGCCACGCGCAAGTACGGCACGCCCTGTTTGACCAAAATACTTTTTGCAGGATTTGCAGATTCAAACACCCGAAAGACAAAATTGAGGTTGCCGTCGCTCAGTTCTTCAGCCTCGAGCGTTGCGTTTGTATCCAGAAAATCTCGAGCCTTGGGGTATGAACGCACGTAATCAATCACGGTTTGAGCATTCAAAATATTGTAATCCACGGCGTTACCCCTGTTCTGCTTTGCCCGAGTTTAACTCAAAGTCTTGCCGCGACGGGCGAAGGCGGCGCTGGCGACCAAAATAATTGCGCCGATCACGACTTTTTGCCAGGTCGAAGGCACGCCCATCAAAATAAGGTTGTTGGTTAAAAGTTCGATCAAGATCACGCCAAGCATCGTGCCAAGCACCGTTCCCGTACCGCCTGTAATCCGAGCGCCACCGAGCACCACGGCGGCAATCACATTGAGTTCCGTTCCGACCAGATCGGACGGGTTGGCTTGACGGTTGAGCGCCCCGTGCAACATGCCGCCCAAACCTGCCAGCAAACCAGCGTAACCAAAGACAAACAAAATCACGCTGGAAACGTTAAAACCCAGCCGTTCGGCAATTGGGATGCTGCCACCAACGGCGTAAACCGCTCGTCCCATCAGGGTGCGGTTGAGAATAAACCAGGTCACCACTATCGCCAGTATCAAAACCAAAACCTGAATCGAGATTGAAACTCGAGCGCCGTCACTGGTACTGGCTTGAATCAGTGTGCTAGTGCCAGCCGAATCCAAACCTTTTGGGATGTCCATGATGTGACGGCTGCCGATGAACGCCTTTAAAAAACCAGAGAACATGTACTGCGTGCCGATGGTGACAATCAGTGACGGCACTTTGAAGCGGTAGACCAGATAACCGTTCAACAATCCCATCATCAAACCCATACCAAGCGCGATCACAACCATCAGAATGTACGGCGCATCTGGATAGACCGCCAGCGTCAATCTTGTGGTCGAGTACAATGCAAAAATCGCTATCGCCGTGAACGACACATCAATGCCGCCCGCCGCCAAGACCAGCAACACGCCAAGCGCAAAAATACCGGTCGTGAGTGACGCCCGCAATGTGTCGGTCACTGTTTTGATTGACAAAAAATTTGGGTTGATGATGCCCACAACCAGCGAGAACACGAGAATCAACATCAGCGTGATGAATTCTGGACGTTGCACAAAAGCCTTCCAGAAACGCTGAGACTCGAGTGTTTTGACTTGGCTTAACGCTGACAAGTTTCACCTCGAGAGTATGTTTTTTGAGGCTTGAGTTTCATGCGCTCGCCTCGGAGAGTAGTTCTTGTGACAGCACGGATTCCTCGAGTTCTGGTGCTTGGAACACTTTGGCAATGCGTCCTTTTTTCATGACCAATATCGAATCACAATTCATTAGTAATTCTGGCAGGTCGTCGCTGACAATAATCACGCCCAAGCCTTGTTCTGCCAAAGTTTGCACGATTTTGTAAAGCGCATCTTTCGAGCCGACATCAACGCCCATGGTCGGACCGTGCAAAATCAAAATTTTGGGTTTGATCGCCAACCAACGCGCCACCATCACGCGTTGCTGGTTGCCGCCCGACAAACTTTGGGCGGGCAGCATGGTGTTGGGCGTGGAAATCTCGAGGTCTTTGACGAAATCTGCGGCGGTGCTGGTGCTTTTTTCAAAATCAATTTGATTGCCCTTTAATAACTTGTCCAAAATTGAAACCATGATGTTCTCGCGGATTGGTTTTTGCAAGAACAAACCTTCGGTCAAACGGTCTTCAGGCACGTACCCAATCCCCAATGTAATGGCATCTCGAGGGTTGTTGATGACCGCTTTTTGTTGCTCGAGCCTCATCTCACCACTTTGCGCGGGTTCGATGCCGAACAGTGCCAGCGCCAGTTCGTTGCGCCCAGAATCGAGCAGTCCCGTGATTCCAAGCACCTCGCCTTTGTGAAGCTTTAAATTGACATCACTGAAAGCACCAGTTTTGGAAAAGCTTTTCAACTCGAGTAGCAAATCATTTTGCGGTTTCCCAGTTCTGTAACTGTGCTTCTCGAGCGCCTTACCCGTCATCAGAAAAGAAATTTTTTCTTGCGTGTAGTCCCTCAAATTTCCAGTCGCAACTTTCAGTCCGTCCCGAATCACGATCACATGTCCGCCGATTCTAAATACCTCATCGAGTTTGTGACTGACGAACAACACCGACACACCATCGGTCTGCAAACTCGAGATGATCGAGAGCAGATTCTCGACCTCTTTTTGCGTCAAGGCAGCCGTCGGTTCGTCCATGATCACCAAACTGGCTTTGGTCGCCAAACCCCGTGCAATCGCCACCAGTTGGCGCATGGCAATCGGTAAGTTCTCAACTTTGGTTTCCAAAAACTCGAGGTTTGAACTTAACCCCACCCGCTCGAGTGCCGCGCTCGCAGTTTCACGCAACAACTTCCAATCCAAGATTCTCGAGAGACGCCCCTTGTTGGCAACCAACTGCGCCGTCATGGCAACATTTTGCGCCACACTCAAATTCCCGAACAAACTCAAATCCTGGTACACCGTTTCAATTCCAGCCTCGAGCGACTCGAGCGCCGAAAGTTTGCTGTAGGTTTTGCCGCGCACCGTCATCGTGCCACTGTCAGGCGGTTGGGCACCCGAAACAATTTTGATGAGCGTTGACTTTCCCGAACCGTTCTCGCCCAACAAATGATAAATCTCCCCAGCCGCAATGCTAAAACCCACGCCGCGCAACGCCTGAACCCCACCGAAAGACTTGGTGATGTTCTCGAGTTTCAAAAACACGTTTTCATTGTCAATTTTGGTGTCAGGAGTTTGCAAAGTCATTCAAAAATCTTTCTCGAATTTATTGGTTTTTCTCGAGGGTTAAAGCTCGAGTTTGTTTGTATTTTTGGTATTGGTCATCCACGAGTGCGGGCACTCACCCCGAAGCATGAAATTGCAGTACAGGAAGGGTTTTTGTAGGGGTGAACCTTGTGTTCACCCGAGCACTCACCAGCAATTTCTTGTTAGGCAATTGCGCTGTCTGCCCTCATCCCCAACCCTTCTCCCGTCTTGACCATAAAACGCACCTGCGGGCATGGTCGCAACATCGGGAGAAGGGAGTTTTAGACTGCTACACGTGTGGCTCGAGTTTTTTATTTTTGCTAGTTGCTATCTGCTAATTGCTTTTCGCTGATTTCTCAGAATGGGAAATTCTTGTAATTGCTCTTGTCCACGTCCACGAAAGCGCTGCCGCGAATGATCTTGCCTACTCCTGGTCCTTTGGTGACAGACACTTTTTCGTAGCCTTTAATGCCCAGGTTCATGCCGTTGGTGATGGCTTTCTTCTCGAGCACCATTTGCGCGACTTTGTTCATGACAATGCCCGCGTCTTTGGGATCCCAGAATCCGATGCCGTCAACCGCGCCGGTTTCGATGTACTTACCAGCGATGCTTGGAAGGCTGGTGCCGAAAACGCACACTTTGTCGTTCAAGCCCGCCTCTTCGATGGCGCGTCCAATGCCTGCAACATCGGTGCTGGCGCTGCCTTGGAAACCTTTGATGTCGGGGTGCTTGGTCAGGATTTCCTTGGCTTTTTCGTAGGCTTTGTCGGCATCGTCGGCGGTTTCTTGTTTGGCGTCCACCAGTATCATCTTGGCGTTCTTTTTTGCGTTTCCGATGCCACCGTCAGCCCATTGGTTGTGGGTTTTGCTGCCCAAACTACCGACAAAAACCGTCCATTTGCCCTCGCCGCCCATGCACTTCTCGAGGCGTTTGTTGAGGTTTGCTCCGAAAGCCACGTTGTCAAAGGCTTCAATGTCGTACAAGGTGTTCTTCTGGTTGTCGGCTTCGTGCGTAATGATTTTGATGCCTCGAGCCATGGCGGTTTTAAAAATTGGCTCGAGCGTGGCGGGGTCCATTGGCACGACCGCAATCGCGTCGGGTTTTTTGGCGACCAAGTCGGTAATCAGTTGAAGTTGTTGGGCAGGGTCGGCTTGGGCGGGTCCTGTTTGAACCGCGTTGTTGCCGGAGGTTTTGGCGTATTCTTTGACGCCCTCTTCCATGCGGTTAAACCAGTTGATGCCTGTGATTTTCACAACCGTGGTGATCGTCCATTTCTTTTGGGCGAGTACCCCAGTCACTCCGGCTGCGACGATTAGACCTGCGCCGATCAGTAGCACTTTCTTCATAACGCCTCCTCTATCAAAGACCTGGCAAGCCAGGTCGGATGACCTTAAGATTCTCGAGCTGGTTTTGGTTTGACAAAGCCGCCAAGTCGCGTTCCTGTCAGCACAATTGAAAGTAACAGCAGCAAGCCCCAGGTAAAATCTTTGAGGAAATTGGATGTGCCAAGAAAATTCAGGGTGCTCGAGAGCATTTGCAGTGCAAAACTGGCGAGCACCACGCCGAGCATTTTGCCCCAACCGCCAGACGGGTTGATGCCGCCCATGACGGCAATCAATATGGCAATCAACAAATAGCTCGAGCCGTAATCCCATTTGACGCTCGAGGCTCTGGACGCGATGATGATGCCCGCAATGCTTGCCAGCACGCCCGAGAGGGTGTAGGTAAACAGCATGATGGTGTTGTTGTTGATGCCCGTGAAATTGGCGGCTTTGGCGTTCGTGCCAAGCAAATACAAGCGAAAACCGAAGCGGCTGCGGGTCAGCACCCAAGAAAATCCGAGCACCGCAAGCATGAAAATAACAAATGGAATTGGAATGCCCAAGATGCTGCCGTTGCCAATTTGTCCAAAGACTTCGGTTTCGCCCAGACTGACCGAAGGTCCACCAGAGAGCGCCACAGAGAGTCCAACAAACACAAATTGCGTGCCCAGCGTTGCCAGAATGGGTGGGAAGTTGCCTCTCGAGACCAGAAAACCGTTGATCAAACCGCACGCCGTTCCGACCAGCAAGGCGATGACCACAAAGGACATGGCGTACAGCGTGCCTTGACCCGCGCCGCCCAAACTCGAGCGCACAATTAAGCCCGCAACAATCGCGGACAGGTTGGCGATGCTGACCACCGACAAGTCAATGCCGCCGTTACCGGAAATCATGGTGATGGCAATGGCAATCGCAAGCAAGCCAACCTCTGGGACTTGGACCGCCATGCTTTGAAAGTTGTAAGGATCAAGAAATTGTCCTGAAGACAAAATGGCTGCCGCAATCAGAATCATGACAAGTGCTGCGATCAAAAATCGAAGGTGGTTGTCAGCCAGCAGGGAGCGCAAAGTGATCCTCTCGAGAATGGGAACGAACCGTTGGCAAACGTTTGCAGGGTAGGGTTTAAAAACGCCTCGACTTGAAGCGAAAGAAAACCTGAGTTTTGGATTCGTTCTATTCTTAAGGCAAGACGTATCTCGAGTCAAGTGTCTTGGCACACGAATTGATTTGAGGCTCGAGTTTGCTATAAAAAACCTCACAGGTGCATCACCTGTGAGGTTCAAAGTTTTTTTAAAATCCTTTTACCTCGGGCAAACGTCGAAACCCTCAGGGACTTCGGTTTCAGGAGTGTTCTGATCAATCGAAAGTAAGTAGGCAATCAAATCATTTTTTTGACCCACCGCATCGCCTGTTTTTAAGAAATTCGGATTACCCGCCCGAAGGTGCGTGACCCAGAGTGGATCATCGAACAGCGCTTTCAAATCTGATGCCTGCCCGTGATGCAAGTACGGTGCGCCCAGCGCCAGACCGTACAAGGACGGCACGTTAAAACCGCCGCGCCCCTGCGCCCTGGTATTGTCGGGTTTGCGCTCGAGCGCGTCGGTGCGGCTGGTGTTGCCAGGAACGCCAAACGTGCCAACGTTGCGAATCACGCAAGTGACCTGCTTTGGACCAACGGCTTTGGGTTCGGCTGGTCCAGTGGTCGTGTCTTTAACGGGCGCTTGGTTGCCGAGTTGGGTGGTGTTGAAATTCAGGGTTTCAAACGCGCCCTTGAACGGACTGACAAACGTGGCGCTCGAGAGTTGCTCGTTT
>JAYTKL010000385.1:0-1905 GCA_043730305.1 Deinococcales bacterium
GGCATGGTGGCGCTGGTCGCCTGCGACAAAACCAATCCTGGCGGTGCGATGGGCTTGATTCGTTCGGGTGTACCGGGACTTGTCTTGTACGGTGGCAGCATTGCTCCAGGCAGATTGGACGGCAAAACCCTGACGGTGGTCAGCGTCTTTGAAGCCGTCGGGCAACACGCCGCAGGCAAAATTGATGATGCGCAACTCGAGAGAGTTGAACGCGCCGCAATTCCTGGCGCTGGGGCTTGCGGCGGTCAGTACACCGCCAACACCATGAGCATGGCGCTCGAGGTGCTGGGACTCTCCCCTATCGGTTACAACTCGATTCCTGCCGCGACGCCCGAAAAGAAAAGCGCCACCAAAGCTGCCGCAAGCGTGCTTGCTGATGCGATCAAACACAACCGCACGCCAAAAAGCTTTCTGACCCGTCAGAGCTTCTTGAACGCCATTGCTGCCGTCGCCGCGACCGGCGGCAGCACCAACGCGGTGCTGCACCTGATGGCAATTGCCCGTGAAGCCGACATTCACCTCGAGCTTGCCGATTTTGACACGGTTTCTAGGGCTACACCCGTCATTGCCGACATGCGCCCCTGGGGGCAATTCACGGCATGGGAACTCTGGGAGGCTGGCGGCATTCCACTGGTCATCCGACGCTTGATCGAGGGCGGTTTGATTGACGGCGACCAAATGACCGTGACTGGTAAAACCTTGCGCGAAGAAACTGAAAATGCCGTCGAAACCCCAGGACAGCAAGTCGTGGTGACAAAAGAGACTGCATTTAAACCCACAGGTGGCTTGCTGGTGCTTCACGGTTCACTTGCCCCTGACGGCGCAGTCTTAAAACTTGCAGGCACAGAACGCAAGCAATTTACGGGCAAGGCTCGAGTCTTCAACGGCGAACCCAGCGCGATGAAAGCCGTGCTCGAGAAACGCATTGTGGCAGGTGATGTGGTCGTGATTCGTTACGAAGGACCAAAAGGTGCTCCTGGAATGCCCGAAATGCTCTCGGTGACCAGCGCGATTGTTGGCGAAGGTCTCGGCGCGGATGTGGCAATGGTCACCGATGGACGCTTCTCGGGCGGTACAAAAGGCTTGATGATTGGTCACGTCTCGCCAGAAGCCCAAGTTTGCGGACCAATCGCTTTAATCGAAGAGGGCGACACGATCAGTATTGACTGCGACGCGGGCACGCTCGAGTTGATGGTGGACGCCAGCATTCTGGCAACACGTAAAACCAAATGGGTCGCACCTGAAATAGAGTTTAAAACAGGCTTGTTCGCCAGGTACGCCAAGGGCGTCTCGAGCGCGAAGTACGGCGCGATTCTCGAGTAAGTCAAAATGAGGGTTTGAAAGTGAACAGCGAACCGCCAAGGCGATTCGCTGTTTGTTCGTTGCACAGTAAACTCGTAAATCTGTTTTCAACCAATAAAATCTAGCCGACACCGTCAAAAATCGGCAATTCTTGCGCCACCCGCAAATCGAGTTTCGGTTTTCCTTGACTGAAAGCCGCAATCCTGGCACAAACCTTGCCACCAGCCCGCAAAATCAAGCGTTCGAGGGCTTGTACCGTGCCACCGCTGGCAACCACGTCAAGCACGATCACAACCTGCTTTCCTTTGAGGTTTACCGCTCGGTTGGAATCGAGCCATAGCGTTTCACCAACACCCAAAGTCATGCTGGCAACCTCTTGGATGAGTGGATCGTTCATGTAAGGGCGGCGGCGTTTGCGAGCCACTTCGTAAGGCAAACCTGCGACCTGCGCCAGATCGTGCACCAATGGAATGCTCGAGGTTTCGCAGGTGAACAAGACCTGGGCATTTTCGGGCAGCAGTTTTTGCAGTTCCGATGCGGCGGCTTTGCACAGTTCGGTGTCGCCCAAAAATTCGACCAGTGGCAAGCGGCGGTTGGATGCCA
>JAYTKL010000386.1:0-3288 GCA_043730305.1 Deinococcales bacterium
TGCTTGCTGGTGTTGTTCAATGTTGGGTTGGGTCGGTCTGCTCGAGCGATTAAAGAGACGATGTATTTGCTTGCGTGACCATGCACACCCCTCAGTTACATTGTAAGCACGCGAGAGGTTTTTATGGCTGCAATATCTTCACAACTGGTCAAAATAGGAAATTCACAAGGCATCCGAATTCCAAAAACGATTCTTGAGCAACTCGATTTCTTAAAAGGCATCGAATTGTTGGTTGTCAACAAGCAACTGATTGTTCGTCCCAAACAGATTCCTCGAGCAAATTGGCAGGAACAATTTAAGCAAATGCACAACAACAAAGATGATCTTTTAATCGATCATGAGACCGAAAATGTGTTTGACCAAGAAGATTGGCATTGGTGAACCGATTTGAAGTTTTTCTTGTCAACCTCGAGCCGACCATTGGAGTGCAAATTCGTAAAATTCGCCCATGTGTCATCGTTTCGCCGGATGAAATGAATGATTTCATTCAAACCGTGATTATTGCGCCTCTCACCACGAAAACACGTTCTTATCCAACCCGAGTTGCCTGTCAATTTGAAGGCAAACAAGCATTTGTGGTTCTGGATCAACTTCGTACTGTGGACAAGGTACGGCTGTACAAACACTTGGGAAAACTCGAAGCCAAGACTCAAGTTGAAATCCTCGAGATTCTGCAAGAGATGTTTGCGTAGTATGAAGCAATTCGTTGCGTGTTGCGAAACCCACTGTTTAATCTTCAAGGCTGTGCGTAAACTCGAGTGGTGAAAACCGTTTTCTTTGATCCGCTCTGCCCGTTCGCCTGGCGTGGCTTGGAACTCTTGAACGCCCTGAACATCGAATTTGATGCTCGAGCTTACAGTTTGCATCAGGGCAACCATGCGGCAAACACGGTCTTAAACCGTGGCGAACCCGTTTGGAAAATTGCCGAACTGCCACTCGAGGAATTGACCGACGTTCAACGACTCAGTTTGGATTCGTTTATCGCCCTGGCGGCGGCGAGGCATCAAGGGACTGCCAAACACCATCATTTCGCCCTCGAGTTGATGCGAGCCAAGCATCAAGCCAAGCTCGAGTTTGGTGCTGAAGTCTTCGAGAGCGCGGCACAAAAAGCTGGTTTGAACCTCGAGCAATTCAAAACTGATTTTGCCAATACCGGTGCGCGTCGTCATGAAATCGCCAAAGACCTTGATTCCGCCGACGAGATTGCTGTATTTGGTACGCCAACGGTGGTGCTCGAGTCTGGCAACGCAGCCTATTTTCGCTTTGCGAATTTACCAACCGACCCCGAGGCGCAACAGCAACTTTGGGATTTGTACGTTGCTGTGCTCGAGAATCCAGCCCGCATCGAAACCATCAAACGACCTCGTAAGGTGGTCACGCCAAATACGGTCTATCAAGTCAAGAATTGAGGCTCGAGGTACTTTATGGCTTTGAAGCGTTAGACTGAACTGGCAAAAACTCAAGCTCGAGATTACAGGGGGATGTATGCGCAAATCATTGAAGGTTGGATTTTTTCTGGCGACCGCGTTCGGATTCACGGCATTGCTGGCTTCTCAGGCGCAAACCAGTAAGGTTTCAATCACGTACTGGCAGTACGCCTTTGATTCCAAAGTCAAAATCATGAACACCATCATGGCGGACTTTAACAAGGCAAACCCCGACATCGAAGTCAAGCAAGAAAATTTTCCGTATGACGGTTTCATTCAAAAAGTTGAGTCGTCTTTGGCGGCGGGGCAAGGTCCTGACGTGGTCAACCTGTTTTACGGTTGGGTGCCTCAATTTGCGGGCAACGGTTTGATTCAACTGCCAGAGTCAGATTTCTCAGCCAAGTCGCTCGAAGCGAATGTTGGACCCCTCATGACAGCCTCGAAAGTAAACGGCAAGTATTGGGCTGTTCCAACGGCGGTACGCACTTTGGCAGTGTTTTACAACAAGGATTTGTTCAAAGCCGCAGGCATCACGAAGTTGCCGAAAACTTGGAGCGAACTCTCGAGCGTCGCGCAAAAAATTCAAAAAACCGATGCTGGTAAAATTCAGATTGCTGGTCTGGCACTCGCCCCGCAAGGGCAAGACCATCATTTGTTCCGCGAGGTTCTGGTGCGTCAATGGGGCGGTAAGCCTTACACTGCCGACTTCAAGAAAATCACCTACAACTCCGAAGCTGGACTCGAGGCTTGGAAGTTTTACCTGGGGCTGGTGTCATCTGGTGCGGCGGCTCGAGGACTTGATTTGTTCCCAGCCTCGACCAATGCTTACCGTGATGCCTTTATTGCAGGCAGAGCCGGCATGATTGTGGACGGTTCGTTCGCCATCGGTTCGATTCGCGGCGGCGCAAAGTTTAACTGGGGTGTCTTCGAGCTGCCAGTCAAAGCGGCTGGCGGTTTGCGCAGCAACTTTGGATCGTACTGGGTTCACGGTTTGACCCGCAATGCGACTGGCGACAAACTGGCGGCTGGCGTCAAGTTTTTGAAATACCTGACCAGCGAAAAAGTCCAACGCGATTGGCTGGCGAACGTCGGCGAGATTCCTGCCAACACCAAACTGGCTTCAGATGCCGCCTTGCGCAAAGACCCAGTTTACGGTCCGTTTGTGGCGACCCTGCCGTTTGCCCACGCGACCTTTTTTGCCAACGAAGCCGACCAACGCAAAGCCATTTGGGATGCCGCCGACAGCGTTTGGTTGACCAAAGCCGACCCAGCCAAAACCCTGGCACAAGCCGCCGCAACCGAACAAAAAGTCTACGACGAGTATTTTGCCTCGATCAAAAAATAATCGAATCTCGAGGCGCGTGATATGTCGCGCCTCGAGTTTTATTTCGTTAGGGAGGCTGTGAGTGCATCGCTCGAGATGGCTGTTTTTGATTCTGATTTTGGGTTCTATGGTCTTGGCACAAGGCAACCGTGTGCTCGAGAAGGCAAGCGGGTTCTCGTACGAGTTGCCCTTGGGTTGGGTGTCAAAAACCATTCCTGGATACCAGCACAAATTTGCCCTCGCACCCGCCAGTCAGGGATTTGCGCCCAATGTCAATTTTGTGTTTGAAGATTTTGCTGGTTCACTTATCAACTATGTGACTGCTAACAAAAATGCGCTCAAGAAAGGTTTTAAAAACTTCAAAATTCTTTTTGAAACTCGAGCGACCACCAAAAATGCTGGTGACGCCATCAAACTTGGTCTTCAAGATGAACAACAAGGAAAATTGCTGTTTCAAGCCTTTTATTTTGTGGATGCCAAATCCAAAAAATTTGTCATCACCTGCACTGCCCTCCCCAGCCAACGCGCCAAGATCGA
>JAYTKL010000387.1:0-4100 GCA_043730305.1 Deinococcales bacterium
ACCTCGCCAGTTGCAGGGTTTCCGGTGCGGGTATAAATTTGCATGTCGGCTAAATCTGGGTTGACAACCACGCCACGCAAGCTCGAGCGCATGCCATGCGTTGGTTTGATGGCTCTAAAGACATTCGCACCATTGGGAAAAGTGTCGGTATCACTCACCGCTATGTTCGCACCACTGATAACCGTGTTAAACATTGTTCCCAATTTGGAGGCAGCCCAGCTTGTGCCGTAGGTGGGGTTTGTGCCTGCTTTGTTAAAGCTGGTTGCAATCAGGTTTAAATTGCTAAAGGGTGTTGTTCCAACATTGGCAACTTCAAATGTCGCTTGCACGTAGCGGCTTGGAGTACCAAATGGATTCAAATCGTTGATGTCTAAAAATTGTACTTGACGACGACGAAAATTGACCGTGTTGTCAAGAACGCCAGCAATCGTGCGATTTTGTGCGCCCCGTGTACCGATTGGGTCAAAAGAAGCTTTGGCTTTCGGATTGGCTTCATCGCGCAAATCGATTGAAATACTCAGCAAACCCAAGATGCTCGAGTTGGTTGTTGGCAATGGTGTTGGGGTTGGAATGCTATTGCATGCACTGAGTGCAAAAAGTGTAAAAATAATATATCGTTTCATAAAACCTCCATTTTCGTATATGTTTAGATTTTGGTAAAATATATTCAAATTAATTCTATATAGTTGCAAATTTTTTCGACTACTTTCTTGAATTAAAATTATCATTTCTTGTTTTTAATATTTTAATGCCAGAAAAAGTAAATTAAAAATATGTTTACTAGACCAAATTAAGTGCCTTTCGTAGCATTTGCTTTTTAGTTAAAAGATTTTGAAAATCATGAGTTGCTCACGTATTTCCACGTAGACCGATTTTATCGGGTTCGACATTAACTTAACGTTAACTGAATTTGATTTGTGCTGTGCGAGTCGAACACGATTTGAGTAAATTTCTTACAACCTAAGTCATTCTCATTTTATGATTTTTTACGAATTGCGTTAACATATTTATAAATCCTAAACTCGAGTCGAATCTGTTTGCAACGTACTCTTCATGAGCGTGCTCAACAAGCAATTTGATCACAATTGAATTGATGCAAAATTCTAAAGTGAAACATAGTACAAGTGCTTTGATTGGCTCACTTAATGCACAGTGGCTAAAAACTTTACTTTGCGAAATGACGTTGAACTCAAACCTTGAATAAGCATTTGGAAGCTTGATGCCAAATAAGTTACTTGATGAAAGGATTTTGATTTGAACTCCAGTTGCCTGTTCAGCCCAAAGGTGAGAGCCAACAACCTGTTTTTGGTGGTTTCTCGAGACTCGGGTTGAAAAAAATAAAACCCAGCGTTCAGCAAATATGCTTTTCGCACAGGCTTCTTACTGGCAACATTGTGACAGTAAATTTCACTGTACCCTCACAATGGTTTATTGCGGAAAACACCAGAAACCCAAGTTGTGTACTTGTACATTAAACTTTAACAACACCCCCTAAGCATTCTGGCGTAGTGCAAAACGCACAATTGCGTAGTACACTTGACTCAAACTTCAAGCGGAAAGGCGGTGCCTGGCAATGGTGAAACTTGATAACAACTTACATACCAAGATCATCTTGGCTGCATCCGCATTGCACAATGTCGCTCGAGGTCTTGATGAACCCATAATTTCGTCGTAATCAGTTTGAAACTGAACTCCGGCGGAGTACATCCGTCGGAGTTTTTTGTGATCTGAAAGGAGCCAGTCATGGTCGTGCGAATTCAAGAATCCAATCAAGCCATCGCTTTCAGCTTTGAGCTTGAACTCGAGCCTCAAGGTTTATGTACCTTTCAACCGCTCACTCACTCGAGGACATCAATATGTTTAACACCAAACAAAACAAAACACAAATTGCGACGGCAACTTTGGTGACCCCGAAAGTCGTTGGCTGGACGATCACCAAAGTTCGTGCGCCAACACCGCCAAAACCAAGCTCTCCACGGACATGATCTGCACCAAATGACGGACTGCCAGGGCTTTAATTGAAGGCGATGGCAGTCCGTTCAAGGTCTACGAAACAAACCCCAGATGGTAGCCATGAGTGACAATGCCAGACCTGCAAACAACGAGTACAACAAAGGATTTAGCTCGAGTTTGGGTTCATTTAAAGCCGGAACCTCTCGAGAGGCGTAAAGACCAACTTGCGAAGTTGGTGATAACACGTCCAGGACGCTTGGGGCATCTTGAAGATTCGAGCTGAGGTTCAAGGCGGAGGCAGTGCTGCTGACCTCTTGAACACCATTTTTGCTCAACGGATCGTACAAACTGACAAACGCCCAATATCGGTAGGCATTGGCGGGTAATTGTGTACTCAAGACAATATTCGCCCCGTCCACCTGAACGCCAACCTTGCTCGAGGCTCGGGCGCTTTGCGGCGCATTTTTGGCGGTTTCGAGATTGGCATTCCAGCCATTGACCCGCAGATGATAACGCCAACCACGTCCGGGTGGCGAATGAAAACCTGTCGTGCCCAACTCTTCAATGCCGCCCCGTTCGGTGTTCAAAAAGACATCAATTACAGGTTCGCTAAAACCATTTGGGGCAACTTCTGGGTTTTGAACACTGCCAAACGACAGCCGCAACTCGAGCTTTTGGTTGACTTCACTTGCCGTAAAGGTTCGCAAGTCCAAAACACTGCCATCTTTGAACGTGCTGGGCAGGGCGTAAACACCGTCACCCAAAGCATCACCTTGTGGGTCTGAGACTGAAAACAAGATTGTGCCAGCCGCCAAGACCGCAGTAAGGTTCGAAAACATCAAGCACAGCGTTAAACTGCTTGCCACCAACAAAATTCGATTCAAACAAAAACGCATCGTGCGCAGTATATCGGCAATCGATGAGCTTGTTAAGAAGCCTCAGGCAATTGGTTCGTGTAAGGACTTCGCAATTTGACCTGGACGCAGGCGTTTCTCGAGCAACACCCTAATCAAAGCGGCGCTCAGTGCTCGAGGTTGATGTTGTCCCTCGCCGTTCTGGGTCAGACGAGTCTGATGAACCCCAATGCCAGCCTGACGCACCAATGCCAGATCCAGTTTCACCTGTTGGGCTTGTTCCGCAAGGTATTTTTCCAGTGTCAACCTCGAGATTGGTGCATTGTTGACCAGAACCACATCTGGTTTGCGTCCAAGGTGCAAACTGATTGCCTGGCAGTGCTCAAAGACGCTGAGTCCGTCGGTTTCACCGTGTTCGGTCATGATGTTGGCGACATAAACGATGGTGGCGCTGCTTTGCTTGATGGCTCGAGCCAAATCTGGAACCAGCAATGGCGGGATGACACTGGTGTACAGGCTGCCAGGTCCGATCACGATCATTTCGGCATTCAAAATGGTTTGTGCCGCACCCTCCATTGCCCTGGGTTGGTTGGGTTCGAGCCTGAGCTGTTTGATTCGTCTGCCAGCCGCCTGTTGGCGCAAAGTGCTTTCGCCCGCAATCACCGTTCCATCCTCGAGTTCGGTCATCAAGGTTGCGGCGCTGGCGGTGGCTGGCAAGACCTTCCCTCGAACGTTTAAAATATTGTTGAGTGCCAAAATAGCACTGCTAAAATCGCCACGCTCTTCAGACAGTGTTGCCAGCATCAAATTGCCAAAAGTATGACCCTCCAACTCTTCGCCCCTGGTAAAACGGTGTAACAACAATTTAGCCAAATCTGGCGAGTCGGACAGCGCCGCATAGCAATCGGTCAGATCACCTGGCGCGGGCATGTCCAATGACTTTCGCAACCGACCACTCGAGCCGCCATCATCGGTCACAGCCACAATTGCGGTAATGTTGCTCGAGTAGCGTTTTAAACCAGACAGCAAATTGCTCAAACCAGTGCCGCCACCGATTGCCACTATTTTTGGACCTTGCCCCAACGCCCGGGTTCTAAAAATTCTGTCCAAGGTTTCGCTGGGACTCGAGCCGAGCGAACGCAGCAAGGATCGATTTAAACCGATCACGCCCAACCAGCCCAGCAAGAGGCCCAAGACCATCAAGATTGCCGCCCAACCCCAACGTCCCAAGCGCAGCATTTCAGAAATGTCAATCAGTCGCGCCGTAAAATTGATAAAAAAATTGCGTTGCTC
>JAYTKL010000388.1:0-6262 GCA_043730305.1 Deinococcales bacterium
ATGCGGAAATTGGCGTTCATGCGTTAAACGTCGTTCCTGCATTACCGTTCGCGGCTCGCTCGAGCACGCCAGCCTGCATTCCAGAGGCGATGGTCGCGGTTTTTGCGCCGCGCTCGATGGCGTAGAGTGCCGCCTCAACTTTGGGAATCATGCCGCCAGCAATGATGCCCTGGTCGATCCAGAGCCTGGTCTCGAGCGGGTTAAGGTTTGAGGTGAGGGTGCTTGGGTCGTCCTTGTCGCGCATGACCCCTGGCACGTCGGTTAAAAACACAATGCTCGAGTTTAACGCGCCAGCCACCGCGCCCGCCGCCCAGTCGGCGTTGACATTTAAGGGTTCGCCAGCCTCATCCACGGCGATGCAGCCAATGACGGGCGTAAACCCAGCCTCGAGAATCTTGTGAATCAAAGCCGTGTTGACCGTTTCGACCCGTCCAACCCGTCCAAATTCTGGCTCGAGTGGCACGCCAACCAGCAAGTTCGAATCGCGTCCGGTCAAACCGAGGCTGTTGCCGATGTCTTGCGAGAGTTCTTTGGAGAGTTTGGTCAGGCTGGATTCGATCACCTCGAGCGCCTCGGGTGTGGTGACGCGCAAACCACGCAAGAAATGGCTTTCGATACCGAGGCGTTTAAGATTGGCTTCGATCACGGGTCCGCCGCCGTGCACGACCACCACGGGGCGGGTGCGGCGCAAGAGGGCAATTTCGCTGGCGATGGCACGGCGAAGCGCCAGGGTTTTCATGGCGTTGCCGCCGTATTTGACAACCAAAATATCACACAACGTGTTATTCATCCTGACTTCTCCCAAAAAATTCGGCTAAACCAGGTTTGCCTGGCTCAAACTCGAGTTTTTCGGCACCCAAAAGTGTTCCTGCATCTTCAAGTTCTTGCAAATCATCAAAACTCAAATCGGGCTGCTCGAGGTTGCTGGTTGTGGCGACCTCGAGATTGTTGCAAAAGCTTTTGATTGTGACAGGGATTTCTTCACCAAAGCATGAAACGGTCAAGGCAAAACTTGATAAACCTCGAGCGACGGATTCAAAATCGTCAGTATCACCATCATCAAGAAATTGATCAAAATAAACTTGTGTCCAACCGTTTTTGACACGCAAAAAGACGCTCGAGTTGGCTTGCAGGTTCGGCATCAGCAAGGTTTTGAGGCGCTCGAGGTCGGTGGTCTCGAGGTGCAAACTGGCAATCATACAATCATTCTAAGTACCTCCCGCCTGCATTTTAGATTTTCCGCTTCGCTTCTTGACCCAATTCATGCACCTTGCGGGTTGGGTCGCTTCAAATCTGTCATTTCGGCGACAGATACACTGACCCTACTCCCTTTGGTCGGAAATGTTTTAGGAAAAATCTCTAAAACATTTCGGGGAGCTACCTAACTGGCATTCTAACGGGATATCTCGAGGTTGCTGGGGACGAGTTCTTTGGCGTACCACGCCAGGACTGGGCGGGCGTCCACGGCAAAGTGATAGCCAAGACGCTCCCAGAATTTGACGGCACCAGGGTTTTCACCGTAAATTCCTGCCAGAAGTCGCCGCACGCGACGCGGCGCGAACGTGCCATCATTCAGGCGTTCTTCAAGGTTTTCGACAATTTTTGAGCCAAAACCGCTCGATTGCTCGTCTTCGGCGATCAGCAGCAAATTGATGGTCGCATCGCCAGATTGTGGGTAATCGAATTTCAAATCCAGGTAGCCAAACGGCTCTGGAAGATTGTCTTTAAAGTACAGCTCGAGGTAACGCCGTGCGTCGCCCAAAGCACTCTCCAACTCGCGGCTGACATCGAATTGGTTGGGAATGTCGGCGGCAATGATGTCAAAGTAGCGCCTGGAGCGCTGGTATAAACCTTGCACATTCTGTACGTCCTCGAGTTTGACGGGACGGGGATAAAAGTCGGTGTTCACGTTTCTAGGATTATAAGCCCAAAGCACAATTTTCCTTGGTTATCTGATGAACAAAGCACGAAAGCATCTTGCCACACGGAATAAAACAAAACCTCGAGCGGGTTGCCAGTAACAATTCCCGACTCGAGGTTTTGGCAGAAATTTTAGCAGTCCAGTACAGCGTTTTGAGTTCCGTGTGCGTTTGGCACGAAGCGGTCTGCGCCGTTGTCGTTGTCAAACCAGGTGCTGTCACCTTTGGAAAGCAAATAACGGAATTCGTAGCTCTGCCCTGGCTCGAGGTCTTGCTCGAGTTTCCATTTGCCGTTTTTTAGTTTTGGCACCTCGAGCGGTTGCCAGTCGGTAAAGTCAGCGATCAGGGCGATGGTGTCGGCGTCGATTTCGCTGGGTTCAAAGCTGACTTTGGTGACGTTGCGGGATTTGACAAATTTTTTGTTAATCATTGTAGCTCCTTGGTTTCAGGCGTACCTGGTGGGTTGAGAAGTTTGAGAGCTGCATAAGAAAACGTATACTGCAACACACACGCGCAGGGTAATGAATCCAAGTGTGTGTTTGATGTGTAGAGTTGTTACTCATTCGGGGTACAATGCTTTCGTTATCAACTGCTAAACAGCGAACTTCACGGCTTGGCTGGTCTCTTATTGGATTAAGTACAGATTTATACATGTTGCTGCATTTTTATGCAAACAGTATGCACAGGTCAATGGACTCAACTCGAGTCACCTATCTTAAGCTGGCAATTCAAACACCAGTTCTTCACCATCTTCCGCATCCCATTGCCTGCCAGTTTGGACAAAACCAAGTTTGCCAACCAAAGCCAAAGAAGCCAGGTTGCTTGGGCTGACCGAAGCCACAAAAGTCTTGACCCCATTCTCGAGCCTTGCCCAGTCAAGCAAAGCCCTGACCGCCTCGAGCGCAAAACCTTGGCGTCGAAAGCTTGAGAAAACTTCGTAGCCAACCTCGAGCCTGCCTGCAAAGCTGGGTTTGGCATGAAAGCCAACCAGACCGATCATTTCCCCATTAAAAACAATGCCGCGCAACAAAAACGGCTGTTCGAGTGGCTGATGCTCGAGTTGGGCAAGACGAAGCTGCAACAAGCCCGTCAAACTGCCTGGAAAATCGCTGCAAAGTTGATAATCTACCAGCATTGGTTGATTTTGCAACGCAGCCCGCATGAAAGCTGGACTGCACGAGATTAGCTCGAGCCGTGACGTGCGAATGCTGGGTACAACCACGGGTTCATGGTACTCGAGAATCGAAGGTAAATTCAGGGCAACCGCAAAGTCATAATCCAATGAACAAACCGTGATTTGATGTCTCCCTGCCGTAAGGGTGAACACAAGGTTCACCCCTACACCACATTATTTTTCGTAGGGGCGCTGCGACCATGCCCGTTAGGTGCATTTTATGGTCAAGAAGCTTGCTGCGCCTTTGAGAATACGAGTGTACTTGTAAAAATGCCCGATATTTCGGACTTTGCGGTTGCCCTGAAGGTAAATTTGAGGATTGGCTTCAAGACATTGACACAGGGTTAGAATATGTCTGTCTATGCAAGTCCGACCGATTCCTCGAGCCGTCCCAGCTCCAATTCAAAATTTGACGATTTTGACGGTTTTGTTTGCTCTGACACAACAAATCTGGTCATTCATCACTTTTTACAAGGTCGCTGACAATGTTTTGATTGAAGCAGTGGTGCGCGTCTTACCAACCCTGTTTGCGGCGTTGGCAGTTGCTTTCATTTCTCGTCAGCACGCAAATCGCGCAAGTTTGCCCTGGCGTTACCTGGCTTTGGCATTGGCACTGAACACGATTGGCACAATCCTTTATCAACTTTTCAAAGGTGTTTTCAACATCACTGCGTTTCCGTCAATCGCCGATGTTTTCTTGTCACTGACCCCAATGGTCATGGTTTACGGTTTTTTTCGTTTGCCACACGTTGCCCTCCAACGCCTCGAGGGTTTACGTGCCGTGCTCGACTCGGGCATTATTGTCATGACAATTTCAGGATTTATCTGGTTTTTTGTGCTCTCACCAGCCATTTTGGCACATTATGCCAAAACCAACGGACTGAGTTTTGAAGTCTCGCTCGCCATGACCTACCCAATTTATGACCTGCTCGCGTTGGCGTTACTGATTACCAATGTTGCCAGATGGGAACGCTCGAGTCTGGGAATTGAACTGCGTTGGCTGATGCTCAGTTTGCTCGCTTGGTTGATTGCCGATGGTTACTTTCTGGCACGTTGTTTCTTTCCGCCCTTGCCCGAATCGCATCCGCTCGAGGCAGGTTGGGCTTGAGGCGCGATGATGGTTGTGATTGCAGCGCGAGGCAGTTTGTTTGCGCCTGAAAAAGCACAATTTCAGGCGCAAACCAACACACTGCTGGTTCGGTACGGTGCTTACCTGGCAATCGTCTTGATCTTCCCATTGTTGTTGTTCGCCCAGAATTTTTCGCCCCTGCAACGCATTGGCACTGAAATCATCACAGGACTGATTTTTCTTGCCGTGATTGCTCGTCAGATCGTGCTGACCATGAACTTGGAGCAAACCAACACTCAACTCAAAACCCTCTCAAACGAACTCGAGGCGCGGGTTGCTGCCAGAACCGCCGACCTCGAGTTTAGGACGCTTCATGACGCCTTGACGGGTTTGCCGAACCGGGTCTTTCTTGAGCGTCACTTAAACCGGATGCTCGAGTTGCAGCGCACTTCAGGTTTATCGCTGGCGGTGTTGTACATTGACTTGGATCACTTTAAAGACATCAACGACACGCTCGGACACCCGATTGGCGATGAGATCTTGCGGCAAGTCACAGGGCGTTTTGCGGCTTGCCTGCCCGAAAATGGTTTTCTGGCGCGTCTGGCGGCGATGAATTCTCGGTGGTGCTGTCCAAACTCGAGCCTTCGACAGCCCTGTTAAAAGCCGAACAGATCAGCGAGAGTTTCATTCGCAGTCTCTCGAGAGCTTTAAGGGTCGGTGATGCAGATTTTTTCTTGGGCGCAAGCGTTGGCATCAGCCTTGCACCCGACGATGGTCTGGATGCCACCAGCCTGCAAAAACATGCCGACAGCGCCATGTACCGCGCCAAACGCGAAGGCTTGGGCTGGCAGATGTACTCGCCAAACCTGGACACCAACACGACCTTGCGTCTCGAGACCGAACGTGCCCTGCGTCGCGCCCTGGAAACCGATGCTGGCAATTCGTTTATCGTGTATTACCAACCAATTCTCGAGATTCAAACCGGACAGATCATGGCGCTCGAGGCGCTGGTGCGCTGGAATGACAACAACGTCATGCGTTCACCAGCGCAATTTATTCCAATTGCCGAAGAATGCGGTTTGATCGTGCCGCTTGAAACCTGGATTTTGCAACAAGCCTGCCAGCAAATGGTGCTCTGGGAAGACTTTAATTTGCGAGTCAGTGTCAATGTCAGCACCGCCCAGTTTGAACGCCCCGATTTTGTCAGCGTTGTCACCCAAGCGCTCGAAACCAGCAATCTCAAACCAGACCGCCTCAGCCTCGAGCTACTGGAAGGCGTCCTGGTCAGTCGGTTTGAAGAGACCGCTTCAAAAATCACGCAACTTCGAGCCGCAGGTGTGCGTTTGGCATTGGACGATTTTGGCAGCGGTTACTCGAGTTTGTCGTACTTAAACCGTTTGACTTTTGATACCTTAAAATTAGATCGATCTTTCGTTCATGCGCTCGGCAGCACCCGCGACACCCGCGCTCTGGTGGCTGCCATTGTCTCGATTGCCAAGGAATTCGGCATGGACACCATCGCCGAAGGCGTCGAAACCAAAGCTCAACTCGAGACGCTGAAAACCCTTGGTTGCGACAACGTTCAGGGTTGGTTGTACGCCCCCGCCATGTCCGCCCTCGAGTTGGAGGTGTTGTTGAAACGCGGCAGGCTTGAAGCTCGAGAATTCACATCCCGATGACGTGGTGATTTCACATCCCGATGACGCACTTTCGTGTATAGTTTCAGCATGACCTGTTAAGGTTACGTGATTTCAAAACTCGCCTCCCGCACTTTTGGTGCGCGAGGCTTTTTTCTTAAAAATCGCGTGGCACAGGTTTTATTGGGAGGCTTTTATGGCGAGACACTCCTTAATGGATTTACAAGACCTCATCTGGGCTGGACGTTACAGCATCAAACCCCATGCTGCACGGCACGCCATCGCGGAGGGTTTCACCGAAGCCGACATTGTCGCCACGCTCGAGCGCGGACGCGAAATCGCGGTTTACCCAGAGGACTCGAGAATGCTGATTCTGGGCTATATTTGCGTCAGCACCATCAAAATACCGCTTCATGTGGTGGTCGATTACAGCCTGTATCGCTGGCTCGATGTGGTCACGGCA
>JAYTKL010000389.1:0-2143 GCA_043730305.1 Deinococcales bacterium
GTTTAATGAGGTCAATTTTTACTTCTAAGACACGTTTCTATTTGTTCGTTTTTTCACTATGAGAGAGATTTTTTCGTAACGAAGACGCGGTTCTCTATACGAATAAAACTGGGTGTTCGTCAATTTTGGTGCAACCTCAAAACCTCAAATTCATGCAAGTAGAACACGCTTACGCAACAATTCAAACCCAGCCTGCCCATACCCTTGCCGTTTGATCAACTTCAACCGATTCACATGCCCTTCCGTCCGACCATTCTTGCTCACAAGACAGCACCTAACGGGCTGTTCGCGCTTCGACCAAACCTCAGTAATTGCTGCTTCTAACGGCTTTCGTTCACGTTCCAGGTAGGTGGCGAATGAAACCAGATCAGGGATAACACTCGATTTCACTGTTGTGAACCAAGATTCCAACGCACTGATGTCCTTTTCGCGCAGTAATCGTTGAAACTCAGCCGCGAATTCTCGAACTTTCAAAAACTCTGAAATACCTTGACCAAACGCTTCAAGAATTTTCTGATCGTCAGCGGTCAATTGATCGTCAGCGAGAAGCAGCAACCAAACAAGTTGCCGAGATGCGAAACTCCTAACTTTGTCCGTTTTTGATGATAGATTCTCGACTTTGATTGCCTCAACTGGAATTGTATTGTTCGTTGTTAGGGTCTTTGTTTGACGTGCTTGCTCTTGATCTCGACGATACCTTACCCAATCATGGACGCGTTCGTAAGACCCTCGAAAACCAAGAGCTTGTAACTCCGCCAGAATTGCTTGGCATTCCGCAAACCAGCCTTGAATCGAACCTCGAGTTCGCTCATCCAAGGTGTTAAAAGGCTTCTGCCACGCGAATTCTGCCTAATATCAGGTAAACCCTGTGAGTAAATGGCTTTCCGCACGAACGCCTGACTGGCAGGTAATTCAAGGGCAACTTGAACAATCGTTTTCTTTTCCGCAAACAAAGCCCGAGCCTTTTCAATGCGTTCCTGTCGTATGAAAAGTGCTGAATGAGCGGCTATCATTTGTTTTTGGGAACGTTGGTACGGCGGCAAAATCGACGGGTTCCTAAACTGTTTGGCAAGCTCAGCAATGACTTTACGATTTCGATCCAAGAAATGCTCGAGTGCATCGCGTAAATTTTTGAGGATGTGCCAGCGATGCCGCCCGTCAGGTGCGTTTTGGCATCAAGAACCGGTCAAGGACTTGTTTCGCTTGGGGAGCACCATCCGTGCAAGCTTTCGCGTATTCAAAAGATCGATCTCGAGTGATGATTGTAATATTCGGATGTAATTTCAACCACCTACTCAAAGTGCTGGCTGCACGATCAGGTAACAAGTCAACAACTTTGTTGCTTTCGTGATTGACGATGATTGTGCCGTAATTCTGACCTTTCTGGAAAGCAAAATCATCAACACCAATAATTTTAAGGGCTGCATCTAGCACGTCTGGAACAATTGCGTGGTGAGCACAACGCAACAGCGTGGATGAACTTGAAGTGAAACCAAAATCGGGAATGAGACTCGAGGCTGGACTTGCGCCAATTTGAAGTGAGGTCGTCTCAAACAACATTGTTACACGATAAGTTGTGCGAGCGTATGCGTTCAATCCTTGGGTGAATCGTTCACAAAAAATGTGCTGAGCGCATTTTCGTTTACGACACCGAAAACGTCTGACATGCAAAGTCCACGTGATGCGCGAGCCGCCAACAGGTAAATCTTGGATCGTGCGCGTGTAGTGACTGTGAAGACTTGAGCTGAGAGTTCCGCACTTTGGACACTTCGAGGTGGCTTGCTGACTGATGATGCTGGCTTGTACGTGATTCTCAACCTCGTAGAGTTGCTCGAGCTTCAAGAATGGGATTCTGGCAGTAAGTAGTGGCAGGAGTGCGTCTGTGAGGCTCATTCCTTATACTGCTACATTGCACCAAAATTGACGAACACCCATAAAACTCTAACAATTCCAAAATGGTTATTTGCATACTTGTGTGCATCAAAGGCTTTTTCATTAAATTGATAAGCTTTTACATAATCTCTTTGCTCTAAGAAACAATTTGCTAGAGGGTGTTTGAATTAGTTTAGGACGCACTTTCTGCCAATCTAACCAACATCAACCTCGTCATCGCCGCATAAATCCAAGCCTCAGAAACAACAGG
>JAYTKL010000390.1:0-7391 GCA_043730305.1 Deinococcales bacterium
CATTTTCGGGCAGCAGTTTTTGCAGTTCCGATGCGGCGGCTTTGCACAGTTCGGTGTCGCCCAAAAATTCGACCAGTGGCAAGCGGCGGTTGGATGCCAACCGTACCAGCGGAACTTCACGGGTGACGCCGCCGATGGTCAAGGAAAACGTTTCTGCAAGGCTTGCTACACTCATAAAACCCCCAAAGTCAAAACTTGAGATTTCAGCCTACTCCCAAACAGATCATTCAAGACTTTAAAACCACTCGATCTCAATCTTTGAGGTACAGCGGCAAGTGACCGAGCGAGATCACATCGTCTCGAGCGTCGCCTTCGGTGAACACGGTCAGGGTTGCCACGACCGTTCCGCCAATTTCTTCCATCAGGCTCGAGAGGCTGCGCAAAGTGCCGCCCGTGCTGACGACATCGTCAATGATTGCCACGTTTTTGCCTTTGATGATGTCCACGTCAAAGCCGTCAATGACCAGCAATTGCGGTTTACCCGTGGTGATCGAAATGACTTCGCGGATGACGGGTGTTTTCATGTACGGTTTGGCGGTTTTGCGAGCCACAATATAGGGTTTACCTGTGATTCTCGAGATCACGTGTGCCAGTGGTACGGCTTTGACTTCGGGCGTGATTAAGACATCCACATTACTGGGAAGTTTTGCCGCCAGCAGTTTGCCAGCCTCTTCGGTCATTGGGGCATCGCCAAGAAGATTGAACAGTGCCACGCTGACCCCAGGTGCGACTTCGATGATCGGCAAGTCACGGCTGATAGAACCAATTTGAACTCTATGGGTTTCCACGGTGAGTGATTCTACCCTGTTTTGAATCAATGCAAAACAAAAAGCTCGAGCTATCGCCATGATTTCAGCGACAGCTCGAGCTTCAAGGTTAAATATTTACTTGTTCAAATCTGCCAGATCACGTTTTGCGCGTTCCAGATCGAGTTTGTCGGCTGCATCGCGCGGCTCGAGTTTGACGGCAATCTCGAGCTGGCTTTTGGCGGCGGCTTTGAATTTGTCACGGTTAAAGAGCAGCATTGCTTTGGTATATTCGACGCGGTGAATGATGACTTTGGGTTCGAGGGCAACGGCGCGTTCAAAAAAGTTGATGCCTGCGCCCTCGTTTGCACCGTAAACCCAACCGACCCCTTTGGCAACAATTTCGGCGTGCCACAATCCGAAAGCAACCATGCACGAGGCGCTGTTACGATCCAAATCCAGGCAAGTCTCGAGGTTGGTTTTGATTTTGCTGCCCAGTCCTTGAGACAGTGCCGTCAACGTTCCCCGCAATTGCGAGAGCCGTCCAAGTGCTCGAGCCAACTCGAAATAACCGACGGCGTATTTGCCGTTTAATTTGATGGCGTTGTTGGCGTATTTTTCTGAGACTGCGTACAGTGGTTCTTGTTTGTTTTCGGGTTGCGTGCCAGCGTAAATGCTGTTGGCTTTGGCGGCGAGGGTTTGTCCTTCGGCAGAATCAATGTCGGCGGCAATCTCGACGGCGGCTTTAAAATCACCTTTGGCGTATAACTTCTGGGCGTCTTGCAATGACGCACCGAGACTCGAGTTGTTCAGTAATATTCCAGCAAACAGTGCAGCAGTCAGCAAAAACTTTTTCATAAGTGATTCCTCCAGAATTTTGGACTGAGTACAGTCTATTATGACAGCCCCTCGAGATCAACAGCGTTATTTTGAGGATTTCTTCGTACTTGACGTGCAAAAACACCACAACAAGTCTTTAGCGTTTCTTGAGAAATCAATAAAATGGTTTTGGCTCGTCAAAGGTTGAATGTCGTTTAAACTGGGTTGAGTTGCATAAAAATGCTGTATATTCGTTTTACTTATGCTTTCCAAAGAACAGCGTCACAAACGAATTGAAGACATCGTCTCCAGGGAATTTGTCCAAACCCAAGCCGAATTGGTCGAACACCTCGAGCGCGACGGCGTGATGGTCACGCAGGCGACCGTCAGTCGTGACATCACCGAAATGCGCTTGGTACGGCTGCCAATGGGCAAGGGCAGACACCGATATGCGCTCGCGCCGCTCAGCCTCGCCAGCGATGTGATGGATGAGTTAAAAATGCGTTTCAAACAGTTCGTTCACGATGTTGATCGCGGCGAAAACATACTGGTGTTAAAAACCACCGATGGTCACGCGATTGGTGTGGCTTACGTGCTCGATCGGTTGTTCCGCGACGATATTGTTGGCACGTTGGCAGGGCAAGACACCATCTTTGTCACGGCACGCACGGTGCTGGCGGCAACGGCGCTGCTCGAGGAATTTACCGAACTGATGATGTAAACAAGTTCATGCAATTCGAAAGCTCGAGATTTAGTTGATCGGTACGGGTTAGACTTTGCCACGGGGTTTTTATGATGTCCGATATCACAATCACAGACACAAGTGGCGTCATGTTGGGCGGACGTTACTTGCTGCGCGAACCCGTCGGCGAGGGCGGCATGGCGGTGGTCTGGCGGGCGTATGACACACATTTAAAACGTGATGTGGCGTTGAAATTACTTCATGAACACGTGCTGCCTGTGGACCGTGAACGCTTCGGACGCGAAATTCGCACCCTGGCACAAATCTCTCACCCAGGCATTATTGGCATTTACGACCTTGGCGAAGACGCGGGTCGGGTGTTTTTTACCATGGAATTGCTGACCGGAGGCTTGATCTCGAGCATCGGACCGCTCGAGGACAGCAGTGAAGACTTTGAGCGTTTTTTGAGTGTTGCCTGTGAGGCGGCAGACGCGCTGGCACACATTCATGCCAAAGGCATCGTTCACCGCGATTTGACCCCTCGAAACATTTTACTCGACAAAGACTTTCACCCTCGAGTCATGGATTTTGGACTGGTGTACGTCTCCGATGCCACCAGGGATTTGACCCGCACCGGTTACACGCTGGGAACCCCGCAGTACATGGCTCCAGAACAAGCCAGGGGCGGCGTGGTCGAATCTGCCAGCGACCTGTACGCCTTCGGGGCGGTCTTGTACCGCGCCGCCACCGGACGCGCAGTCTTTGAAGCCGACAACGACCAGGGTGTGCTGTACCAACACGTGTACGAAAAACCCAAAAACCTCGAGAACATCAACCCCGCCGTGCCAAAACCAATCTCGAGCGCGGTCTTGCAATTTCTCGAGAAACAATCGGTTGATCGTCCGGTGTTGGCTCGGGTCACGCTCGAGGCAGCCGCCGAACACGTCTGGCGCGAACACGTCCCCGCACAATTTCGTGGCGGCACAGCACGGACGGGGGTTCATCCTGGCGGTCCCGCCCGAGCGGATCAATTGAAACCAGCCTGGAACATGAGTTTGCCAGGCGAAATTGCCTGGCCCATGGCGGTCACCGCCAACCGCGATCATTTTGCGGTTGGAACACGGTCAGGTGTTTTGAGCGTGCTCGAGTTGGCAAGTGGTGCACGTTACGCCGATTTTCCCAGCGGTGACGAGGTGACCGCACCCGCCACCTTTGACGGGGACTGCATTGTTTACGCAGGTTGGGACGGACTGGTGCGCTGTGTCGAGTGGCGCACGGGTGTCACGCGCTGGACGTATCGAACCCGAGCCGAGATCACCGCAGCCCCGACCAAATGGGGACAGATTTGGCTGATTGCCTCGAGGGATCAACAGCTTCACGCCGTCAAAAACGGCAAGCTCGAGTGGAGCTACCGAACTGGTGCGGCAATGGCGGGTTCGCCGGTTATTTGGGGCGGCGTGTGTTTTGTTTGCGACGAGGACGGTTGGTTGCACGCCGTCAATGCCAGCGCGGGCACGCTCGAATGGAAGGTTGAACTTGGCAGCGTTCACGGTACGCCCGCCATTTCGCGCCACCCGAGCCAGCCCGAAGATGCCATTCTGATCGTGCCAACCTGGCAGGGCGAGGTTCATGCTTTGCACCTGTCGCGCTTAGATGGTCGTTTACGTCCGCAGGATGAACCCTTGTGGACATACGATCTCGAGGGTGAAATCTGGGCATCGCCCGCCATCTGGAACGGACAGGTGTTTGTGGGGTCATGGGCGAACAAAGTTCATGCTTTAAAACTCGAGTCCGGCGATGACATTTGGGAACTCGAGTTGGAAGGTCGCCTGACCGCCAGCCCAATCGTCTCGAGGGGCATGTTGTATCTGGCATCCGAGGCGGGCGAGGTGCGCGGCGTGCAAGCCAACTCTGGTCGGGTCTTGTTTGAAGATCAACTCGAGGGTGGCGTGCAATGCACCCCGATCATGACCGATGGAATGCTGATCGTGCCGTCTCTGGACGGAAAAATTCGCTGTTACCGATAATAGCTCGAGCCGCAGAATTTACGGCTCGAGCCAAAAGCCTTACTTGGTTTTGGTGACGATATAAAACGTGTCGCTGACGCCACCAATGGTCAAAGTATAGCCAACCGAATCGTTGAAAAGGTTGCTTGAGCTGCCCAAAACCCGAATTTTATCGCCGCTTTTCACCATTTTAGGCGTCGATTGTGGACTGAAATACTCGAGGTATTGATCGTTGACATAAACCGTCGCACCGTTTGAAGCGGTCAACGGTGTCGGTTGATTCACGCCGCGCACCGTGATCGTGTTGCTCGAGACGGCAACGCTTGGGTCTGGGTTGACGTTTAAGGCGGGTGTAAAACAAAATTGGTTTGGCTCGGTGTCTGGGGTACTCGAATTGACGGGCGCGATGGTCAAGGTTTGTTCTGGAGGACAGACTTTATCTCGTCCTACTGGCGTTCCTGGAGCGCTGTCAACAACTGGCGCAGGTATCGGAGCGGGGGCTGGTTGGGTGTTGGTGCTGGGGACGCAAGCACCTAACATTAAAGCTGTAAAAACCAACAAAGCGGTGTGTTTCTGATTCACAATAAACCTCCTGTAGACTCGAGTATAGCCGCTTGAACCATAAACAAGAATTGAGCGTACATTCACAAGTGCCATTTGGCGTGGCGCAAATCAAAAAGTATGCTGTCTCGAGCGTCAAAGCCGCTCGAGATTGAAGGAGATTGGATGTTTGACACGATCATTGTCGGCGGTGGACCGGCTGGACTTTCGGCAGCCCTGCATCTGGCTTTTCACAAACGTTCCGTGCTGGTGATTGATCGCCGCACAGGACCACTGTTTTACACCCTGACCGAACTTTGGAACGTGCCAGGCTTCGTGGGTCAAACGGGTGTGCAAATCCAAAAAACCATGAAACTTGAGGCGCAAAAAGCGGGAGCGAAGATCATTTCTGGCAGTGTCCGCCAAGTTTCTGGACGCGCTGGGCAGTTCATGCTCGAGACTGAAAAAGGCGAGCAATATGAAGCCAAAACCATTGTGCTGGCGACAGGCGTGGCACGCTATCATCCGCTGATTGACGGCGAGTACGAGCCATTTTTGAAGTACGCCGCCAAAGGCAACACTTATTATTGCCCCGATTGCGAAAGTCCAGAGTTGCTCGGCAAGAATATTGTCGTGATCGGCGTGGCGGGCGCAAACAGCGCGGTGTCTGAAGCGGCGCCGCTGGCAGAATTTGCCAAAAGTGTGCGCTTGTTGCTGACCGGCGGCACAGAATTTAAACCAGAATTTGAAGCCAAGCGTCAAAAATTAAATCTCGAGGTGATTGAAGGGCAGATAGCAGCGGTGGACGGCGCAAAAGGCATTGTCAAAGCCGTGATTCTCGAGGATGGAACTCGGGTTGAAGCGGATGGGTTTTACATTTCAAGTCCCAAAGTACCGCGTTCAGATTTGGCAAAACAACTTGGCTTGCAACTTGCACCCAAAGGACATGTTAAAACCGGTTGGCGCGGCCAAGTCCAACTCGAGGGCGCGGAAGACGGCGAGTTTCTGGAAGGGGTTTGGGCGGCTGGCGATGTGCAACCACAAACCCAGCAAGTTTCAATTGCCGCTGGTTCGGGCAATATTGCCGCCGTCATGGTTGACCAGTATTTGCAAAAACTCGAACCACGGAAATTGGGACTCCAACATGCTGTGCCGCACACGATCATTGATTCCAAAATTTGAGTCTTGAAGCACAATAATCAAACTCGAGGTAATCTTTGACCATGACCAAATTCATGCGCGTGCTGAGTCTTTCATGTCTGGTTTTAGTGATCTCGAGTTTTAACGTTTCAAAAACGGTTGCCCAACAAGATTGGAAACTCTTCTGGAGTGACGAATTTAACGGCGTGAAAGGCTCGAGCGTTGACCCAAAAATCTGGAAGCACGACCTTGGCGGTGGCGGTTGGGGCAACAATGAACTCGAGTTTTACACGAACAAAACCAAAAACGTTTACCAGGACGGCACTGGCTTTCTGGTCATCAAAGCCATCAAAGAAACCATTAAAGACGGTTGCTGGTACGGCGATTGCGATTACACCTCGGGACGGATTCTGACCAAAGGCACGCTCGAGCGCCAGTACGGTCGCTTTGAAGCCAGAATGCGAGTCCCAACCGACAGGGGCATGTGGGCGGCATTTTGGATGCTCGGCGCAAATATTGGCACCCTCAACTGGCCCACCTGCGGCGAAATTGACATCATGGAAAACAACGGTCGAGACCCCAAAAATGCACAAGGCACGATTCATGGACCTGGTTATTCGGGCGGCAAAGGAATAGGTGCGCCGTACTCGAGCGAGGTTAATTTGAGCGACGGTTTTCACGTCTATGCTCTCGAATGGGAACCCGAAGTGATTCGTTGGTACGTGGACGGGAATTTATTTCAGACCCGCACGCCCAAAGATTTGCCCGAAGGCGCAAAATGGGTGTTCGACCACAACTTTTTTATCATCTTAAACCTAGCGGTGGGCGGAAATTACCCAGGTGACCCCGACGCGAAAACAATATTTCCGCAATCCATGAAAGTTGATTACGTGCGGGTTTACGCGCGTTGAAGCTCGAGCCTGAAATTGTTTCCAGGCTCGAGGTCACATTTAAAGCTGTCAAAAGAAAGTGAAGGAAACACCGAGACCATCACTGTTTTGGCGAGCAATAGTCAACCCAGCCCGCCTTGCCCAGTACCCCCTTGCTCGAGATCACAATGCTATACGAAACGTTTGGTGGTTGCACAATAACCTTGCTCAGATAAACGCTAAAAACCCCAAATTGACGTTGTAAGGTAATTGGCTGCCCAGTTTTTTGGGCTTGAGATAAGGTTGACATCAAGAATTGAGCAAAATCTTTGTTGTTCTGCTCGGTGATGCCCAAACACGCTCCAGTCAAATAACCCATCAGCCCACCTGAAGCATTGGCAAACTCGCCCACGTCTTTGGGTTGACCTCGGTAAGAAAAGCCAACACTGTTGGCAACCCTGGCATTGTTAAAGGCGACAAAAGAAACACCGAATCCAATACGATTTTTCTTGATACCGATGTATTCCAAGGTGTTTCTAAAGGCGGCTTTTGCACCTTGGATGCTCATGTTCTGGGCTGGACCCATGCT
>JAYTKL010000391.1:0-5307 GCA_043730305.1 Deinococcales bacterium
AAAGCATCATTATTCCTCGAGTCAGCAGCAGAATAAAAATTTTCATGACTTCAGTTTAAGTCTTTTGCGTCACTCGAGCGTCACTGGAAAAATCGACACCGCCAAAAATGCTAAAATCTTTTTTTGGAGGCTTATGACACAGCGCACAGAATCAGATTCTTTTGGTGAAATTCTTGTTGACTCAAGCAAATATTGGGGTGCGCAGACCGAACGCAGCATTCACAATTTTCCGATAGGCGTGGAGCGGTTCAAGTGGGGACGGGCAATGATTCGGGCATTGGGAATTTTGAAGAAAAGCGCGGCATTGGCGAATGCCGAATTGGGCGAGTTGCCGACAGACATTGCAGATTTGATCACTCGAGCATCTGAAGAGGTTATTTTGGGTAAGCTCGACTCGCATTTTCCGTTGGTGGTGTTTCAGACAGGTTCTGGCACGCAGTCAAACATGAACGCCAACGAGGTTATTTCCAACCGCGCGATAGAACTTTTCGGTGGGGTCATGGGCAGCAAAAAACCTGTGCATCCGAACGATCATGTCAACCGTGGTCAGTCGAGCAACGACACCTTCCCGACGGCAATGCACATTGCGGTGGTCGAAGAATTGCACGGCAAGTTATTCCCGAGCGTCAAAAAATTGCGTGACACCCTGGCGCAAAAATCCCAAGAATTCTCGAGCATCGTGAAGGTCGGGCGCACGCACTTGCAGGACGCCACACCGATCACCTTGGGTCAGGAGGTCGGGGCGTGGGTGGCACAACTCGATTATTGCGTGAGTGAAGTCAAACACGCCAAGCTCGGGCTGCTCGAGTTGGCGATAGGTGGCACGGCGGTCGGGACGGGTTTGAACGCGCACCCGAAATTTGGTGATTTGGCGGCACAAAAAATTTCCTCTGAGACCGGTTTTGAATTTAAGAGCGCGGCGAACAAATTTGCGGCGCTCTCGGCGCACGATGCGCTGGTGACAACCAGTGCCAGCTTGCGGACTTTGGCTGGCGCACTGATGAAAATGGCAAATGACGTGCGTTGGCTCGCATCGGGTCCGCGCAACGGCATCGGTGAAATTAATATTCCCGAAAATGAACCAGGCTCGAGCATCATGCCTGGCAAGGTCAACCCGACGCAGTCGGAGGCGCTCACGATGGTGGCGGTACAAGTATTTGGCAACGATGCCTGTGTCGCGTTCGCGGGGTCACAAGGAAATTTTCAACTGAACGTTTTCAAACCCGTGATGGTGCACAACGTGCTCGAGAGTATCGGGTTAATTTCTGACGCCTGTCTTGCCTTCAACGACAATTGCGCGGCTGGAATCGAAGCGAACCTGCCCCGTATTGAGGCGAACCTGTCCAGCAATCTGATGCAAGTCACGGCGTTAAACCGTCATATCGGTTACGACAAAGCCGCAGCCATCGCCAAGAAAGCCCACAAAGAAGGCTTGACATTGCGTGAGGCAGCCTTGAAGCTCGAGTTTGTCACGCCTGAAGAGTTCGAGGCTTGGGTGATTCCGCTCGAGATGACGCACAATTAGATTTGAAGTTCAATAATCCTCTCGAACTGACGACTTCGGAGCATTTTTGAACTCG
Organism: Deinococcales bacterium; assembly: GCA_043730305.1. Lineage (GTDB taxonomy): Bacteria > Deinococcota > Deinococci > Deinococcales > JAAFIG01 > JANXTZ01. Next base: position 1,581 of record JAYTKL010000391.1, read on the forward strand.
AGCCAACCAACTTTGGTCAGTTCGGTTTAAGTTTAAACAATGGCAGGCTCGAGAAAAGTCAGTCCAGCAAGAAAATAACGCATCAAGTTTGAGATTTAACACAATATTGTCACAGTTTCGCAGCTTTTGCGTATTGTTCGCATTCCATTACCATGTTAAAAACATATGGTGAACTCAAATTTGACTGTTGGCTCGCGCATCGGTGGTTACACCGTTTTACGCGTTTTACCCTTAAAACAAGTGGCTGGGCAGTTTATCGAACTGCGCCACGATGTCACCCAGGCGCGGCACATCCATGTGGCGTGTTCGGACGAAAACAACGGCTTTGCCCTGACCTTCCCGACCATCCCGGAAGACAGCACCGGCGTGGCGCACATTCTCGAGCATATTGTATTGGCAGGATCAGAAAAATATCCGGTGCGTGACCCGTTTTTCAGCATGACCGCCCGCAGCCTCAGCACCTTCATGAACGCCTTTACCTCGAGCGATTGGACGGCGTACCCGTTCAGCAGCCGCAACAAAAAAGATTTTTACAACCTGCTCGAGGTTTACTTGGACGCGACGTTTTTTCCGCGCATTGATGAGGATTCGTACAAGCAGGAGGCGTGGCGTTTTGAATTTGAAAACTTGAACGACCCCAGCACGCCGCTCGAGTACAAGGGCGTGGTGTACAACGAAATGAAGGGCGCGATGGCAAGCCCGGGTTCGGTTCTGTACCAACTGGTGCACCGTGGGATTTTCCCAGATTTGACCTATGCCAGCAATTCTGGCGGCGATCCAAAAGTTATTCCAGAGTTGACGCATCAGCAACTCAAAGATTTTCATGCCACGCATTACCACCCGAGCAATGCGTATTTCATGACTTACGGCAATTTTGACCTCGAGCCGACCTTAGCCATGATTGAAGAAAACGCGCTTTCACGGTTTCAAAAACTCGAGAAAGATTGGAGCATTCCAGATCAACCCCGCTTTGGTGCGCCGCGCCGCGTCGAGGACGTGTTCGCGGTTGCGCCGAACGAAGCAATCGAGAAAAAATCGCAGGTCGTGGTTTCATTTCTGACCACGTTTGTTGGCAACAGTTTAGAGATGCTGGCGCTCAGTGTGCTCAACCGCGTTTTGATGGCGAACGCGAACTCGAAGTTACGTCAGGCTTTGGTCGAATCTGGTTTGGGCAGCGCCCTGTCCGACGTTTCAGGGTTTTCGGACAATACTCGAGAGGCGCTTTTCAATGCGGGTTTGAAAGATGTTCGCGCCGAGGACGCCGAGCAAATCGAAACCTTGGTGCTCGAGACCCTGCAACAAATTGTAACCGAAGGCATTGATGAGACCGCCGTCGATGCCGCCATTCACAGACTCGAGATTGAATCCAAAGAGGTTTCCAACGCTCAGTTTCCGTTTGCCCTCAGGTTTTTGTTTGACATGGTCAGTGCTTATATTTACGGCGGCGATCCGTACTCGGTCTTGCAATTTGACAGCGATTTACAAAAACTCCAGGCAGCCCGCCAGCAGGGGTGTTATTTTGAGGCTTTGATCGAAAAATATTTTCTCAATAATCCGCACCGCACCCTCAACATTTTAAAACCCGACCCAAATTTAATTGCCAAGCTCGAGGCTTCCGAGCGTGCCAAACTCGAGAGCATCAAAGCGAATTTGACGCCGAGCCAGACCGAGCAGATTGTATCCGACGCCAAGCGGCTCGAGGACGCGCAAAATAGTGAACAAGATTTGAGCAGTTTACCAACGCTCGAGCTAAATGATATTCCAATGGATTTTGCGCAGGTTGACGGGCAGCTCGAGACGATTCTGGGCGCAAGCGTCGGCTTGTACGCCCAACCGACCAATGGATTGTCGTATCTTGACATTCAAGCCAATTTTTCTGGGCTTGACTTTGAGCACAAAGCCTTGCTGCCCGTTTTCGCGTTTTTGCTGCCTCGTTTGGGCGGCGGCTCGAGCACGTATTTGCAGATGGCGGCTCGGATTGAGGGCAGCACGGGCGGCATTTCCGCGAGTGCCAGCACCCGCAGCAACCCGCAAGACAACAATGTTTTTGCCCAAAATTTTACCGTTTCAGGCAAAGCCCTCAACCGCAATCTGGACGGATTACTCTCCATTTTTGGTGACCTGCTGACCAAAACCCAATTCGATCAGGCGCACCTGAAGAACCTGCTCAATCAATACCGTGCGATGCTTGAGTCTCGTTTGGTGGACGCGGGGCACATGTACGCCACCGCATTGGCAGAGGCACAACTCAGCGCTCAGGGGGCATTGCTCGAGGTCATGAACGGCTTTTCTCAGGTGCGCCTTGCAAAACGACTCGCCAGCCTGGACGATGCAGGTTTGGAGGCGTTGATAAGCGACTTCAAAACGATTCAAACTTCACTTTTTTGTTCAGTCAACCTCAAAATTTGTGTCACCGCCGAAGCAGAACAACTCAAGGGTTTAAAAACCAAAGTTCAGAATTTACTCGAGAATTTTCCAAAAGAAACACCGAGCGCTCAAGCCAAGCAAATCAAAATGCTCGAACGGCATCCAGTCGCCCGCAGCATCGCCGCACCTGTGGCATACAACGTTTTGATGTTTGACACTGTTTCGTTTACGCACCCAGACGCCGCGCCCTTGTGCGTCTTAGCAGATTATTTGCGCTCGAGGTACGCGCACCGCGAAATTCGTGAAAAAGGTGGAGCTTACGGCGGTTGGGCGGCAGCCAACCAGGAGCGCGGCACGTTTTACCTGGGTTCGTACCGCGACCCGCACATCAAACGCAGTTTTGAAGTTTTTGACAATGCCGCAAGTTGGGTGCTCGAGAATCCAATTGATGCCGAAGCGTTGAAAGAGGCAATTTTGACCGCCTGCTCGAGTGTCGATCCGTTACTTTCGGCAGACACCAAAGGGCGTTCACAGTTTTTTGGTGACGCCAATGGCTACACTTTGGCAGTCAAAAAAGAGTTTAAGAAACGCCTTCTCGAGACGAGTGTTGACGATTTAAAGCGCGTGGCAAAACAGTATTTGCATGACGGGACAATGGCGGTCATTGCGGGAGAGGACAAGATTGCGCTCGAGAATGCTGACATGGGAAATGTTTTTCAGGTTGAAGCGGTTTAAACGAACAACTATTTTCATCCAATAACCCAACTCGAGGAGTCCAAATGCTAAACCCCGAAACCGTTTCCAAAGTCTTGCAAACTGCCAAAGCTGGTGGTGCGGACTGGTCAGAATTGTTCATCGAAGACACCATCACCTCAAGCCTCAGAACCCTGAATGGCGTGGTCAAAGACGCGACTGGCGGCAACGAGTACGGGGCTGGAATTCGGGTGTTGTACGGGACGAAAGTGGTTTACGCCTACACCAACGATTGCAGCGAGGCTGGGCTTCTCGAGATTGCCGAGGCGATAGCCAAAGCTTACGGCAGTTCTGGTGTGACCGATGCGGCGGGTCGCGGTGGACTGGATTTTCGGGTAAGCACCCCAAAGCCAATGTATGCGGTCAAACACCATCCGACCACCACGGGGCAACGCGAAAAACTCGAGTTGATGAAACGCGCCCATTCGGCGGCTTGGGGCGTTGGGGCAATCAAGACGGTGGATGTCATGTTTTTGGATTACGCCCAAAAAATGTTGGTGGCAAACTCGGACGGTTTGTGGGCAGAGGACGAACGGATTCGCTCGAGGTTGTACGTCAATGCCATCAGCGACAACGGTTCAAATCGGGCAACCGGAACGGCTGGTCC
>JAYTKL010000392.1:0-1517 GCA_043730305.1 Deinococcales bacterium
GGCAATGCTATCATGACTGGTTTGGGATGTTTTGAGGGTCGTGTAAATTACAAAATTGATAAACTATTCCCTTCTCGGTTGCTCGGGTTAAGATGCGTGATGTGCGTGTCAGTGACCGAATCGAACAAGAACTCGAAGACCATCTTGGGGCATTAACCCGTTTGGGTGGCGGTTTTCACTCGAGGGTCTACCTGTCTGTATCTCGGGATTCGGTGGTCAAGGTCTACCGCAAAAGCACGGGCATGCACAAGCTCGAGGCGGCGCACATGGCGCGGGCTGGGCTTGGTGAGTTCGTGCTTGGCACGTTTGAACTCGAGGGTTGGGACGTGCTGGTGATGAAGCGTTTTCACGGTTCGCCCTTGCAAGCCGAAAACGTGACTGCCGCACTGCCAAACCTTGGGAAATTCTTGCGTGAATTGCATGGTCACATGGCGAACCCGATCAATCAATCTGCGATTCAAACCCGTCTCGAGCGTTTTCATGGCACGTTGGACGCCGTGCCCGAACGATCTCAACTCGAGCCTCTTTTTCAGATCGTTCACAATGCGCTCGAGAATTCGGTTTTTGATGGTGTCGCCGGTTTGTGCCATCTCGATTTGTGGCACGCCAATGTCTTGTTCGCTGCGCCAGCCAATGTTTTGATTGTGGACTGGGCAAAAAGCACGTGGGATGATCCTGCCAGAGATTACGCGCTTTTGATGACTGGAACTTTTGATACGCTAACGCCCGAAATTGCAGTCAAATACGCCCTCGAGCTGGCAACAGCCGAGTCTGAAAGTGTGGCTTCCAGGCTTCCAGCCCAGGTTGCCCTGACCACCTTGCACGATTTGTACTGGTTCCTCGAGCGCGACCAAGCGGCTTATCACAGCAATTTTGACGAGAAATTAAAACGGGCTTTTTTGATGCTCGAGATGGTTTGAGATTGAAAGAATTTGGGTTTTACTCCGTCTCGAGTTTTAACAAAAAACAACGTCCTGTAGGGGTGAACCTTGTGTTCACCCTTTCGCTGAAACGTAAGTCATATTTAAATCCCAGTCCAGGGTTTCGCTCTGGTTTTCGTGTTACCCTTGACCCATGAGCCTGACCGTTATCCACCATCCGCTTGTCCAACACAAGCTCGCCCTCGTCCGTGATGAACGCACGGGCAGCAAAGATTTTCGTGAACTCGTGACCGAAATCACCATGCTGATGGCGTTTGAAGCCATGCGCGATTTGGAACTCGAGGATGTGAGCATCACCACACCAGTTCAGGGCGCAACGGTCAAAATGCTTTCGGGCAAAAAACTGGCATTGGTGGGCATTCTTCGCGCTGGTTTGATCATGGTTGATGGCATCTTAAAGCTTGTGCCTGCCGCAAAAGTTGGGCATATCGGCACGTACCGCGATCCTGTGACCAAACAACCCGTGCGTTATTATGCCAAACTCCCCAGTGACATCTCAGAACGTCGGGTATTTATTGTCGATCCAATGCTGGCAACTGGCGGCAGCGCTGTTGATGCGATAGCCGAACTGAAAAA
>JAYTKL010000393.1:0-5019 GCA_043730305.1 Deinococcales bacterium
GGCGTGCAATTGGATGCGGGTCGGGTGTTGGTTGGCTGAAGACCAAAACACGCGAAGTAAGCTCGAGCGAAATCCGAAAACCAGTAAAACAAAAGAGAACCCTCGAGTTTTGAGCAAAAAACGCTGTGAACCTGGAGTTGAAAAGCATGACCGCCGTTGCGGGAGAGTGGGGTTTTGATGGGTGATTGAGTTTGATTTCCAGAGATGGTGGAACAAGCCTTGGAGCAATGTTGCACGGTGGAAAATGAACTTGAAGCTCGAGATTACAATAGCGCAGCATTTTAGCTTTTTTGGCTTTCGATATACTTTTTTAACTTTTGAGGATCATAAGTATATGCGAATTTAGTTACGAATCTCTTGCCATCATTTGAATATGTAATAGATAAATACGGAACTATTGGTAATAAAAACTGATAGCTTGGCATATTCTCATTGGCTGAGTGCTGTTCATACTTAGTTCTAGTTGAAACGATTTTATCTACTGGTATCGTAAATTCACTAAAAATCAAAAAGGAATGCTTTAAGATTCCATTTTCAATGCGAAAACTACTAAACTTAGCAAAAACATAAAAAGAAGAAAAAAGAAAAGCACTGATGATTAGTAAAGATATTAAGGGAAACAGAAAATTCATAATCTGACCTAACCACATAAATTCACTAAGAGTATATTAAGGGCAAGAATGGTATTAGTGGGATAATAAGCAGCATCAACACCATAACCCACACCCCATTTACCATTGGGAGTTGCTCCACTTGCTATTGTTGTTCCTGAAAAAGCAAGTGAACTACCAACGGAAAAATTAAGCCCAGCGTCAACATTAATTTTATCAAAAGGACCTGTTAATGCTGTTGCTCCAGAAAAAGTAGCATTTGTGCCAGATAAACCAATACCAACCCCTACGTAAGCTCCAAAGAAGACTGGAGGCGTTCCTGATGGCGATGTAACAGCATTATAGTATAAACCTAGACCTCCAATTGAGAATCCACCCTCGAAATATGTAGCAAGATAAATTTCAAGACCATCTTTGATAATACCAGCGCTTCCAGAACCTTGTGCGCCAAATCCATAAATAAAACCAGCCGAAATTGACCCACCACCGGATACAGTTCCTCCACCTCCACCAGAGAATGTTTTATTACACCTAGCTCGAGAAATATTCTTTTCTGACTTAGCTCGAGCATTTTTAACCAAATCTCAATTCTTTATGCTTAATTCGTTCCTCGAGGTTTGTAGCAAGTTGAAAGCACCAGGATTGAAGAACCCTTTTTTCTGAAAATCTTCACACTTTTTTGTGAATCCCGTAAATGCCCTGTTACAAGCTTTTGTGCCTTCAGTGTATTCCTTCGCATTATCTCGCATACCCTGGAATTCCTTCAAAGTAAGATCACCTGTCGCAAGACCAACAGCAATATTCATGTTCAACTCGATTCGATCACCTTGCGATAAACCAAACGCTTTAGCATAATCATCAATCGCTTGCAGGTCTTTTTTAGCTTGGTCATGGGCAACTTCGGGGTCTTTGTAAATTCCACCAGTTTCTATATAAGCGGCTGCAATTTTCTCTTCAGCCTCATTGCGACTGCACTGTTCTTGTGCGTCCATCATATCCTTTGCGTCTTTTTCGTTCAACTCCGCTCGAGCTGCCAAACTTGTCGCATCCTTATAACAGTCTTTCACTTTTCCGTTCGGACCTGTGACAATCACAGCTTGTGGCACAACCGTTCCGCCACTCGAGCCAGCCCCAGCACCCGATGGCGGCGTGACACCCGAAGCCCCTCCCGTCCCAGGAACACCCGCACTCGAGCCTCCAGGTGGCGTCCCGAAGCACTCGGAATAACCCCAGAAAGAACTGAGTTCGGCGCGGTCACACCACTGGCAGTCACAGCATTCAAAGCTGGCGGCACAATACTAACTGGAGCACTTAACGCGGTGGAACTCGAGAAATCTGCTGGCGTGGTTGGAGTGGAACTCGAGGTAGGAGTTTCGGTTGGGGGGATTGAGGGTGAAAGGTTGGTGGTCGTCACACCAAAAGCTGGGGTGCTAACGCTCGAGGGTTCAGTCACGGCGTTGGTGATGGCGGTACTCGAGCTTGGAGTTGTACTTGTTGATGCGCTCGAGGTCGGAGGGGTGACGGGGGATGCGGGAGGATTTGGGTTTGTGACGCTCGAGGATGGGGGTGTTACCGCGCTGGCACTTGGGATGCCGAGGTTGGTGCTGGTGGGGATGACGGGAGCTTGAAGGGTGGAGTTGGGTTGGTTGCGCTCAGGGTTGACAAATCATTCTTACAACGATAATGTTGTGTCAATGCTTCCAGACTTCGACCAAAACGGCAACCTTCCCCCAGGCGAACATGCTTGCACTTGGACTACCTTCACCCAACATTTCGCCTGGAATACCCACCGCGCAATCATGATCGGCGGACTCCGCGCCGCCCTGACCAGCCTTCACACCTGCGGCTGCCAAACCGCTTAGATCGACGGAAGTTTTACCACCAGCAAAGACAAACCAGGCGATATTGACGTTTGCTACGACACCACCGACTTCGCAAAATTAAAACAACTCGAGCCAACCCTACTGGATTTTACGAACGCTCGAGCCAACATGAAACAAAAATTTAGTTGCGAATGCTTTCCCGCTCATTTGCCCGCAGAACCAGGTGGACTCACATTCCTCGAGTTTTTTCAAGTCAGTAAAAACCAAGAAGCCAAAGGTATCATTCGACTGAACTTAAACAGCCTGGGGGTCATACCATGATCGAGAATCAACGCCAGTACAACCTGACCAAAGCCAACCTCGAGCGTTTCAAAATAACCCTTTCAAACATACTGAAACAAGACATCTCAAACCTCGAGGTGCAAATTCAACGGGACGCGGTGCAAAGTGAAATCCAGGTTTTAACCAATCAATTAAACGCGTTTGACGACTTGCGAAATGGACAAACCCAAGTTGAACTTGGCGCTTTTGAAGACATTGCCGAGAAATTGATTCAAGCTCGGGTCGCAAGAGGATTTACGCAAGCAGATTTAGCAGCAAGATTGAAGATGAAACCCCAACAAATTCAACGTTACGAAGCTTCCAAGTACGCGAATGCAAGTCTGACAAGGGTGCTCGAGGTGGCAAGGGTTTTACAAAACACGAAATGATCTCGAGCAAAAAAAATCTGAGAACCAGCAGAAAGAACCTCGAGATTCCAGAATGGTTTCTCGAGGATTTTTGATGGAGTTATGGCATTGAAGGTTATCGAAGGCGACGCACTCAAATTGACAATCGCAACTGGACACTCTAAACTACCCTCATGTTTCGCATCGCGTACCCTTACGAACCAGACGAACTCGACGCACCACACCCGCCATTCGTTCAAGACCTTCTCGAAATGCACGAGCAAAACCAACGCCAAGCCCTGAGCGAAATCAGCAAAATGATTGCCGCCCTAAAAAGCCTTGGACTCGAGTGTGGTTTCACCAAGAAATTATTCAACTCGCCATTGTACGAACTCAAAACCCATTCTCGAGGCGGACAAAAAGGCGGTGCGCGAGCCTATTTTTTCAGAAGCAATCACAACTTTTTGATTTGCCGAGCCGAATGTAAAGACAGTAATCAACCCGACCCCGAACTCCTCGAATCCGCCGCGTTGATCTTGCTTGCCTTCAAAACAGGAAAACCAGTCTTCCCAGCCCGAATGAAAAACTCAATTCAAACGATGGGAGAAAAAACATGAAAAACCGTGAAGCCAGAAAAGCCGCTCTCGCCAAAGTCCTCGCCATGACCGACGACAATATTATTCCAGATGTTCCAACGTTTATTCCAGAAGAAAATCCAGACCAGTTGCTCGAGATGGTAGAACAAGCTTACATGATCAGTAAAATTGGTGATTTACTGGAAATGGCACGCAAGCAACGCAAAGTTGGCAAGCGCGAACTGGCGAGGGCATTGCAAACCAGTCATGGCAGAATCACTGCGCTCGAAAAAGCTGTGAATCTGGAGTTGAAAAGCATTACCGCCGTTGCGAGTGAATTGGGGTTTGACGTGCAAGTGAGTTTGATCCCAAGAGATGGTGGGACGAGCCTTGGAGCGATATTGCACGGTGGGAAGTAAGCTTGAAGCTCGAGCCTTCACAAAACCCAGCAACAACTTGAGCCTGGCGGCGTCACCCCAGAAGCACTCGGAATAGCCCCTGAAAGAACCGAGTTCGGCGCAGTCACACCCGAGGCAGTCACAGCATTCAAAGCTGACGGCACAATACTCACGGAAGCACTTAACGCGGTGGAACTCGAGAACTCTGCTGGCGTGGTTGGAGTGGAACTCGAGGTAGGAGTTTCGGTTGGGGGGATTGAGGGTGAAAGGTTGGTGGTGTGTACAATAATTTAAGACAAGTGTATACTTGTCTTAATGATTTCACCTTTTGAAACCAACAAATGGCAAACACTACCACCTGGTATTCACTGGGCATCATGGCAAGAAATCTGTGACCAACTCGGATTTACCGAACACCGCCAAAACCAACTCTCTGGACTCTACCTTGGTTTACTCGCCCTAAAACAAGCAGGATGCCAAACAGCTTTTCTTGACGGAAGTTTCGCAACGGGAAAACCAAACCCAAACGATTTTGATGTCTGCTATGACCTGACAAACATAGACCCTGATCTTCTTGACAAGATTTTCTTCGACTTTTCCAACCATCGTCAAAAACAAAAAGACAAATACGGTGGCGAATTCTTCCCCGCAAACTTACCCGCCACACCAAGCGGCATTCGCTATCTCGAGTTTTTTCAGATCAACAAACACACGCAAACCTTAAAAGGCATTATTGGCATTCATTTAAACACCGATTTAATCGCATTGGAGGCATCATGATTCAGAACGAACGCGAGTACAAAATCAGCAAATCAGAAGCCCAAAAATTCAGGGAAGCCCTGACTCAACTCGAGCAACAACCAAACACCGAAGTTTGGAAGGTAGAACTTCAAAGAAACGCGATGCAAAGCAGCCTTGAAGAACTCGAGCAGGACTTAATTGAA
>JAYTKL010000394.1:0-4214 GCA_043730305.1 Deinococcales bacterium
AACACATCATTCATTTGGGCGATGTCGGCGGCAAAGGTCCACGCCCGCGAGAAGTTTTTGAATCACTGCTCGAGCGTCAAATCCCAATCATTTACGGCAACTGGGACGATCTTCTCTCGAGAAAAGTGCAGCCAAATTTTCTGGGCGATCATCCGCTCATGGCAGAGGCGCTCGATTACCAACGCGACCAGATTGGACTCGAGTTGCAACGGACTTTGCTGACCTTCCCCTATGCGCTCGAGTTGCAACGCTTTTCTGGTGTGGTGCGCTTGTTTCACGCCAGCGCCAAAGGCTTGTGGGTTCGGGTGCGCGAAAACGACCCTTTGGAAAATTTTTACGGTTTGTTTGAATCCACAGAACTCATCGGCACAGACGCACCCATGCCGATGGCGGTTGGTTACGGCGACATTCACACCACACTGGTCAGGTACTTGCGCCGTCACCCCGAACCGATGCCCGAAATGCGCCGAAAAATGATTTTCAACGTCGGCAGCGTCGGCAACCCACTCGACGAACCAACCCCAAGTTACGGCATCCTGCACGGCTCGAAAGGACTCGAGTTAACCCTGGTTCGAGTGCCATATGACATCGAACTCGAGTGTGCCGCCGCAATCAAATCCAGAATGCCGCAACTCGAGGAATACCTGCAAGAAACCCGCACGGGAATGTATTTTCCCAGGGGCGCACCAATCCCAACTTGATGCCTCAAGTGGCGCACGGTTATACGCCCTTAGGTCAATTTTGCCAATTCCTCGTACAAGAATCCACTGGTTTTAATGCCGTTATGAAAGCACTCGAGCGTGAATCGTTCGTTCGGTCCGTGAGCGCCGTCATCGGGCAAGCCGTAATCCACCAACAAAACAGGTGCATTCAGGATTTCTCTGAACGTTGCGACCACCGGAATCGTGCCACCCGTTCGAGTGATGGCAACCTCTTTACCTGGGTAGGCTAACTCGAGGGCGCGAATGGCAGCCTGGGCGGCGGGACTCGAGACTTCAATTAGTGCTGGCATTCCGCCGTGCAAGAATTTTAATTCGACCCTCACGCCTGGAAGCTCGAGGCTGTCAATATGTTTTTGCACCAATGCGGCAATTTCTGCTGGCGTTTGATCGGGTACGAGACGCAAACTGACTTTGGCTCCCGCTTTGGCTGGCAGCACGGTTTTCGCGCCTTCGCCCTGAAAACCTCCCCAAATGCCGTTGATCTCGAGGGTCGGTCGCGCCCAGAGTCGCTCGAGGACGCTGAATCCTGGTTCGCCTGGGAGTTCGTTAACCTGAACCGATTTGGCAAAATCGCTTTCGGAAAACGGCAGTTTCGCCCAAGCATCACGCTCTGCACTCGAGATTTCACGCACGGAATCGTAAACCCCTGGAATCAAAATTTTACCGTTACCGTCACGCAAGCTTTGAATGATTTGCGCCAAAGCTTGAATCGGGTTGGCGACCGCCCCGCCAAATCCTCCTGAATGCAGGTCTTTAAACGCGCCTTGAACATGAATTTCAAAGTATGCCAGACCGCGCAAACCCGTGGTCAGGGTCGGCACACCTGGCGCGAACATGCTGCCGTCCGAGATCACGACCACATCACACGCCAGTGTTTGTTTGTGCACCTGGACAAACGGCGTTAAGTTCGGGCTGCCAATTTCTTCCTCGCCCTCGATCAGTAGTTTTAAATTGATTGGCAAATCGCCGTGGTCACGCAAGTAAAACTCAAGCGCTTTGACATGGGCGTAAACCTGCCCCTTGTCGTCGGTTGAACCCCTGGCAAAAATTTGTCCCTCACGGATTTCAGGTTCAAACGGCGGTGTGATCCATTCGTTTTCGGGGTCAACAGGTTGCACATCGTAATGTCCATAAAGTAAAACCGTCGGGGCGCTCGAGTTCTGAGATTTACGTTCGGCGAAAACCACGGAATGTCCCGCAGTTTCGAGAATTTCAGAAGTGAATCCTATCCTCTCGAGCTTGGCGTGCAGCCATTCGGCGGCGCGGTTCATGTCGGCTTTGCGTTCGGGAAGAGTGCTGATGCTGGGGATTCGCAGCCACTCGAGCAGTTCGGCTTCGGCGGTTTGCAGATCGGTTTCGGAAATATTGGACATGAGTCAGTATATCGCTGGATTAAAGCGATATGCTTTGTCAACATTTGGCTCTTCGTCCTATTTCTCTCGAGCAAACCATCTTTAAAGCTCGAAGAAGCCTTAGAAATACTGGTCGCACACCGTGCAGGAAGGACAATATGAACAAACGCATCAAAGCCATGCTTGCCACTTTCAGCCAAGAAGAGATCAAAACTGGACTACTGACAAATCAACACAGCCCCCAACTTCAAACCGTCAATTCTGACGAACTCGAGCGTACCGTCAAAGCAGAATTACTGGCACGAAGTGCAGGAGCATTGTTACGTCAAGCGCGTGAAACTCGAGGGAAAAGTCTAAGTCAACTCGGGACTGACCTTGGAATCTCTAAAGGTAGGGTGCATCAACGAGAACAAAACAATGCCAATCTCGAGATGAAAACCATTTTCGAGCAAGCCGAAGCACTCGAATACGAAGTTGAGTTGGTGTTAAAACCAAAACATGGTGGGCAAGAAATTCGTGCTTCGTTGTGAAAAAATCTGACCATTTTTAAAAAGAAATGTTGGTCATCGCATCCACCAAAGAAGTGGATATTATTCAAGACTTTAACGTTACCAAGCCAAATCGCTGTCTCAATTCCCTCGAGCCTCAATCCTTCGCAATCCAATCCCCAGATTTCCCACCCGTTTTTGAAAGCAATCTGATGCTCGAGATTTCAATGCCTTTGCTGACGGCTTTCAGCATGTCGTAAACCGTCAAAGCCGCAACACTCACGGCAGTCAATGCCTCCATTTCAACCCCAGTTTGGTTGTTGGTTCGGGCGGTGGCGGTCACACGCACCCCAGTTTCAATCCGCTCGAGGTTTACATCCACGCTCGAGAGTGGAATCGGGTGACAGAGCGGAATCAGGTCGCTGGTTTTTTTTGCGCCCATGATTCCTGCAAGTTGCGCCACCATGAGCGGGTCGCCTTTGCCAACACCGCCGCGTTCCAGGGCTTCTCGAGCTTCCTTGGGAAGTTTGACGATGGCTTCGGCGGTGGCAATCCGTTTTGTTGCCAATTTTTCGGAGACATCCACCATGTGGGGGCGTCCGTCTTTGAAGTGCGTCAGGTCTGACATAAAACTCAGCATAACCGCTTTAGCTTGAAGTGTGTATTCAACAACTCGCAACTTCTTAACACTCGAGAAAATTGACAATACCACACTCAAGTCTTATGATTTTAGACACTAAATCTCTCGAGGTGAAACTCGAGCAACGAAAACTTTTCGAGGTGCATTCATGAACAACGAAAAATTTACCGAACTTGCGGGGCAGGCGTTGCAAACCGCGCAGCAAATGGCGACGGCTCGCAGCAACTCGCAAATCACACCCGTTCACTTTCTGCTGGCGGCACTGCAACCAGACTCGAGCAACCAGGGCAGTCCCGCCGCTCGAGCCGTCAATCTGGCGGGTGGCGATGCGCAAACTGCCCGAATTGGACTCGAGGCGGTGCTGGCAAAACTGCCCAAAGTTTCGGGCAGCACCCAACCAGGGCAGTACCTCTCGAGCGAGGCGGCGCGGGGCGTTGACCGTGCCGAAAAACTGGCGAAAGAATTTGGCGATTCATTTGTCGGTTTGGACGTGCTGTTTCTTGCCATGCGCGAACAGTACAGCGGCAAGGAATTACCCGATGCAAAAGCTTTAAAAGCCGCAATCGAACAACAACGTGGAGGCAAACGCGTGGATTCACAAACGGCAGAACAACATTTTGAATCGCTCGAGAAATTTGGCACGGACTTAACCCGTTTGGCGAGGGAAGGAAAGTTAGACCCTGTAATCGGACGCGACGAGGAAATCAGGCGCATCATGCAGATTTTGCTGCGGCGCAGCAAGAACAACCCTGTTCTGATTGGCGAACCAGGCGTTGGTAAAACCGCCGTCGCCGAAGGTTTGGCGCAACGCATTGTGAAGGGCGACGTGCCAGATGGTTTAAAAGACAAACGAATTGTGAGCTTGCAAATCTCGAGCTTGCTGGCAGGCGCAAAATTTCGCGGCGAATTTGAGGAACGCCTCAAAGCCGTGATTGACGATGTCACCAAAGCCGACGGTGATGTAATCTTGTTTATTGACGAGCTTCACACGATTGTTGGCGCGGGCAAAACC
>JAYTKL010000395.1:0-2930 GCA_043730305.1 Deinococcales bacterium
CTTTTCAGGCTTCAAGCGATCTGGATTTTTTGGTTACTTTTCAAAATATGTTGCCTGCCAAACGATCTGAGGCTTATTTTGGTTTGTGGTTTGGTTTAGAAGATTTGTTTGAACGCAAAGTGGATTTAATTATTCGTGATGCTGTACAAAATCCTTATTTCGAGCGTGAAGTCACTCAAACCGCTCAGAGCCTTTATGCCGCTTAAACCACAAATGTACCTTGCCGATATTTTGCGTGCAGGAGAAGCCTTGGCAGAATTTACGGATGGCAAAACTTTTGAAGATTATCAAGCCAGTTTGTTACTGCGGTCTGCGGTTGAACGTCAACTCGAGATTGCTGGAGAGGCACTGAATCAATTACTCATTCATGCACCAGAGTTTGAGAATCGGTTCAAGTACCGTCGTCAAATCAAAGGGTTTCGGAATGTTTTAGCCCACGAGTACGGCGTTGTTGATGATGCGGTGGTTTGGGGAATTCTCGAGATTCATCTTCCAGAACTTCTTGTGGAAACACAAACTTTAATGACCGAATTGAACCTCGAGTCAGATTAATTTACCGCCTGACTGGGTCTAAATCCAGCAATCTGACAAGAGAATATTTCAAGCTCGAGCTATCGGCTGGTGGATTCTCGACTTTGTTGAGGTACACCAAAAGCTTGTAACTGAAATCGGGTTTGAACATAAATCCTTGAATTGTTTCAAAGAAATTACCCCAATTTTGTCCTGGTTCACGCACTTGCATACATTTCATGGGAATCATGCCAACACAGTCCACAAGGTTAGGGGCAATCTCGAGAATCTTCTGGTTTGTGCTTGGTGTGATGGGTTTGGTCCAGTGTTGCATGACAAGCTCGAGCAACCTTAAACGGCGCTGCTGACTGCGCGGGTTGGTTTCGACGGCAACCTGAATTTGGTAGTTGTATCCCGCCTCAAAGTTCAGTCCTTCAATTTGGCTTTCGGTAAATTTACCCCAACTTGTGCCGTCACTCAAATCCTCGAGCAGCAAGCATTGTTTTTGTGAGTCGTCGAAGCAGGTGATCATTTGTGGGGACACATTCAGAATTTTGCGGCTCGAAAACACAAAAGAATTCGGGGTTTCTCGAGCGAACATAAAACTGAGACGCGTATTTTTGCCTGTTAAACTTAGGGTTTTACCATCTTTTGAAAGCTTAAAATTTTGGACTTTCCCGAGCGAAGCCATAAAATTTTGCTCGAGTTTCATGATGCTTGCCTCGCACGCCATTCTGGTGCTACCAAGCTTCGAGAAACTCAGTTTTGAACCCATCAATTTGTACGACCCAAAAATTCGGTTGCAACCCGCGAATGCAGAAATGCTCGAGTCGGTAAAGGCAAGCGTGGGTTTGATAGTGTTTGGCGTGACTTGATTCCATTCGGTCCAGGCGAGGCGATTGTTGCTTTGCGCTTGCCCCGTCACCATCAAAAAGACCATACCGACAACGCAACTCGAGATTCGTTTGAAGTTCATGGTGTCAGTTTCTCATAAGTCCATGAAGAAGGTTTCGACTTGGGTTAAGAACACGTTTATTCATGAAGTTCATCTGGGAAGCTCGAGTTTGCGACCCTAGCGACTGAGCAAGGAAATCATTCCCAGCATCAGCACAACACCAGCCATGCTTGCGATTGATCCTGTCCACTGGTTTTTCCAGATCAACACAATCCCCAAAAGCGTCAATCCAATCACTGCAAGGCGCACAACACCAATTAGAATATTGTTTGCGCTAAAAGCATAGGCACTCGAGTACAACACCAGCAAACCCACAAGGAACGCTACCAAACTGACGATGATTTTGAGTGCGATCATTGTTCCTTTAGATTATCACGTTCTCCAAGTTGAATTGCTCGAGTTTGACAACAAAAAAATCTGGGAGTGCAATTTGCACTCCCAGGAAAAAAATGTTGCTCGATGCTTATTCTGCGGCTGGGGCGTGACGAGCGCCTGCCCGAAGTGGAAGTTCTGGAATGAACGAGGTAATCAGTAGCGCAAGCAAGGCAATCAGGATACCAAGTTTGTAGACGGTGGTAATGCCAGCCGTGAACGATTCCTTGATGGCGTCGCCAGTGCTGTCCACGGCAGAAAAAGCAGTGGTTGTGGCTTGTTGAATTGCAGGTGCTTGATTGGTTTTTATACCAGCCAAAATCTTAACTCGAGTGCCAGGGTCTGCAATTGCAGCCGCAGGAATGCTCGAGAGTTGAGCCTTGAGCGGTGCTGGCAATTGCGGGTTTGCTAACAATGCTTTAAAAGCTTCTGGCTTCCCAGAGTTAATCGCGCCAGCGATTGCTTGATACTGTGTCTCGAAGCCTGCTTTTATGTTTTTTTCAATGCCAGCTTTGATTTTGGTCGCGTCAAAACCGTTGCTCGAGCTTCCACCCTCACCCGAAAATCCTCCTCCACCACTGATATTGAATTGGCTTTGCATTGCGGCGGGCAGGCTGGCTTTGATCGTGTCCATGCGCGGGGTTAAATCGTTGGCAACGACGTTGGCAAAGACCGAACCGAGGATTGCCACGCCAATCGTGCTGCCCATTTGTCTGAAGAAGGTGGCGCTGGCGGTGGCGACCCCAATTTTTTGGGGTTGTACGGCGTTTTGAATGGCGAGCGTGAACAGCGGAATGCTCGGTCCAAGTCCCAAGCCCATGACGACCATTTTGGCGACGACTTCCCAGAAGGTGCTGTGCGCGGTCAGGGTGAAACCGGTCAGCACAAAGCCCAAGACCATGATGACCAAACCGACCAGCATTAATGGTTTGTAACGCCCAAACCTCGAGACGAGTTGACCGCTGAGCACATTGCCGATGACCAGACCAAAGACCAGTGGAATACCGGCAAAGCCGCTGCTGGTGGCACTGACGCCAACCACGCGCTGCATGAACAGGGGCAAGAACACGAACGCACCAAGAAAACCCATGCC
>JAYTKL010000396.1:0-1635 GCA_043730305.1 Deinococcales bacterium
AGAGAACTGCTCGCTGCTCGGAAGTTGAGCCAAGAAACTGATTTTCTCTCGTTCTAAACCAGCAACCACGCCGCACAACCGAACTACATTTCTTTGCGCATTCTCTCCGACTTGTTTTTTCGCTTCAAGCGCATCAATCTGGGTGGTCAGATCAGCAATTGTGGTTTGTGCAGACTGATAGGCAGTCAAATACCAGACCAGCGCGATCAAGGCACTGATACCAATGACGATAAACGCAATAATGCGACTCGAGAGATTAGCGAGCATTCGAGCCTCCTGCAGGAGTTGGGTTTTGAAAACTCGCCGGTGGTGTTGTGGCTGGAGTTGTGGTTGCTGGGGTAGCCGCGAGCGGAGTGTCGCTGACCACACCAACTGTTGCATTGAACGAGTAACGGGTGGTATTTCCTGCACCTTGTGTGCCAATCACATCCGTGCGGGTTGAGCCAGTGAATTCAATCCCGAACTTCGGGTCACTTTCAAAAACTGTAATGTATTTTTGAATATCGGCATACGATTCCGCTTCGCCTGTCAAGGCAAATTCTGTGGTAATTGCTTTCTTGTCGTAAGCGCCGGACGCAGCTTTGGTTTGTGATTCGCTTGGGGTCAGTTGTTTAACACTTAAGCTTTTTAAACTGACGGCTGGAACATTTGGACGGGTGATGCTGGCTGGGATTTTCCTGACAAATGTACTCAGTTGATCAGACCATTTGATTCGTGACTGCTCGAGTTGGGCTTTAATCGATGTGGTGACCTCGAGTTCTTTTTGTTGGGCAATCAGTGCGGTATTGCCGTCAACGAAGCGTTGCAAGGCTTTGACTTCAGTATCGAGTTGATCGCGTTGGGCGGTTAGCCCAGAAATCTGGTTGTTCAAGCCCAGTTGTAACCCAAGGATCACGCCCAGCACGACCACAGGAATGGCAATGGCAATCAGTCGCCACCAGCCTGGTTCGACGCGTTTGCGTAAGGTCTTGGGTAAAAGGTTAATGCTAATCAATTTCGGTCACCCCCCGCAGTGCCAAGCCAAGCGGTACTGCCAATTCGGCGGCAGTTGAACGCAAGTACGCAGCGTCAAATTGATTTTCGTCAAAATTGACCGACAACCAAGGATCACCCACCTCAACGCGGAAACCGAGCGTGTCGCCAATGGCATCCGCCAGTCCTCGCAGTTTGGCACCGCCACCTGACAGGTACATGCGATCAACGTTAATATCGCCTGATTGCACGCGGTAAAACTCGAGCGAGCGCCGAATTTCGGTGGTCAGGTCTAAGAGTGGTGTGCGAATGGCGTCAAAGATTTTGGCTGGCGAGTATTTTTCTTTGTTCACGTCAAAGTCGAGCAAGTCTTCTTCATCTTCGGTCGGGATGGTGGCAGTCGCATAATTGATTTTGACCTCTTCGGACTGGGCAAAGTCCAGACCGAAAGCTTTTTGAATCGCCACCGTAAAATCATCGCCCGAAACGTTGATGGGTCGGTTCATTAAAACGCGTTGTCCACGAACAAGAGCGATGGTCGAGTTGCTCGCGCCAATCTCGAGTACCACGCCAACCTCGCCGCCCTCGGTGAAGGTCTGACCGGTTAAGGTTGTTTTGTTAAGATGCTCGCCGAGCAAACTGCCTTTGAGCGCACGAAGCGCG
>JAYTKL010000397.1:0-2563 GCA_043730305.1 Deinococcales bacterium
GCATTTGCTGTTGGACCCAAATACGATCCCAACTGGTTTTCGGTCAAACCTACCGCCAAAGAAGGCATTAAAGCTCAACTCGACACCAAGTACAAACCCATGTTCAACCGAATGGTCAATGTCTGGGAACCAGGTTCAACCTTCAAACTTGTCACCGCCAGTATGTTGCTCGAGAATGGTTTTGGAAATCGAGTGTATAACTGCCCTTGGTTTTGGTATTACGGAGGGCGTCCTTGGAAAAATTGGGCACGGCATAACATGGGTCCTTATGATGCTCGAGGCGCAATTGCCAATTCTTGTAACACCTGGTATTACCAATCGGCGGTCAGTTACGGACCAGAACGTTTTGTCAATGACATTGCTGCTCGAGCCAAAGATTTTGGTTTTGGACAATCGAGCGGTATCGAGCTTCTTGGTGAAAAGTTTGATGAAGTGCCAACAGTTGCTTCTGAACGGGCGAAAAAAACCTGGGACAATGGTGTGCCACTGAATTACTCTATTGGTCAACGCCTTCGGGCAAATCCTTTGCAAATTGCACGAATGCTGGCAACCATTGTCAACAACGGTAAACGCCCAGAATTGACGGTCATCAAAGCCATTGACAACAAACCCGTACCACCAAAACCCATGACACAAATTTCAGGTAAATACTGGTCGCTCCTGAAAGAAGGTATGTTGATGACCACTCGAATAGGTACTGCCAAAGAAATCTTGGGTGCAAACGTCTTCCCAATTGTCACGGCTGGAAAAACCGGAACAGCACAATCACCTCAAGGTGCTCATCGTGACCATGCCTGGTACATGGGTTATGGTCCTTTTGACAACCCAAACTTGGTCGTGGTCGCCTTTTTCGAGAACGGTGTCGAAGGTTCGGGTGTGGCACTGCCTGCTGTAAAGAAAGTCATGGCGGCGTATTGGAACATTAAACTTGATAAACAAGGACGGGTCGTTCGCTAAAGTTTTGTCTTGTACCGCCTCCAAACTCGAGCGGTCTGCCAATCTGATACACCAAACCCGCGCCTCGCATGGTAAAACCAATTATGAAACTGCGCGGCACCAGTGGAGGGTTGAGCATTTTGCTCGAGCCAATTGATACCAAAGATAGCGTTGCAACGGCGCTCGAATCTCGAGCACAACTCTTGTCTGAACGGGTCGAACTCGAGCTTGGCGGTGTAATTGCTGGTGATGTGGTTCAAACAGTCATGCAGGCAATCCTGAGCGCTGGTGGGGTGGTTTCGAGCTTCAGACCTCCTCGAGCTTCCAATCAAAATATGCCCGCCACAATCGAAACGGTGGTCGCGCAAGTCCAGGAAGTACCCTCCAGTGGTCGTACCGAAATTATTGCCCGAACGCTTCGCTCTGGAACGCGCAAAGAAACGCCAGGCAGTGTGATTGTGCTGGGAGATGTCAACTCTGGCGTGGAACTGGTGGCGGGCGGCGACATTATTGTGGTTGGCACACTGCGTGGTCTGGCGCACGCGGGCGCGACGGGGCGCAAAGATGCGATCATTTGGGCGCAAAAAATTGCCAGCCCACAAATTCGGATTGGGCAAGCCATCGCTCGAGCCAGCGACAGCTCGAGCATCAAGGGGATGCAAGCCCGTGAGGGTGACACCGCCGAACTGGCAAAGCTCGAGGGCGACCATATTGTGATTGAGCCTTTTAAGGGTTCATGATTGAACTTTTAAGCTGTCTCGAGCATGTGACAAAAGATACCCAGAATTGTGGGGAGTTCCTCCAGATCAAACCGTTTTTTATCCACAAACAACGTGTTTTCCTCGAGCATTAAAAACTGCCAGTCATCACCTGTTGTCACCGCTCCGTAAACCCGCTCGAGTGGATGTCCTTCGCGTTCGTTGAAAACTCGAGCCGCTATCATTTCGGCGCAAGCTTGAGCCAAGCCATTTCTAAAGCTTTCATTTTTCGCTTCTACAACACTAATAACAGGTGCGAGCAAAACCAGTTGCTCTGGCGATTTTGAAAACAAAAAATCACACTCGCCGTTTAGACCTTGGCTTGTGTCAACCGTAAAATCAATCCCAGAAAATAACGAAAATCGTTTGCCCAATTGTTCGCGCACTTCGGCAAGAATTGGAGCAATGATAAATTCGCTGCGGGCTTTCTCGGTCGAAAGCGCCAATGCCAATGGTATTTTTTGCTCAAGCCAAGCCGTCAGGAGTGCTGAGGCGGCTCGTGGTGGGATATCTGGAAACAACGCATGACCTTCCTCGAGTTTTAAACTGAATTTTTTGAGGACTTCTTGCAGTGTGAAATTGCTGTATGCCATAGATTTATGTTACATCTCGAGTGAAAGAAATCGTTATGACACCAGTACCAATTAAAGAATGCCAAGCTTTCGTGCCGCTCGAGTTTCAAACCCGTGCAGTTCAATTCGCGCTCGAAGTTATTGCAAGCTTGATTCAATCCTGATTTTTCTCATGCAGTATTTAGACAACCTTGAATCACACAAGCCATTCTTGTTTTTGGTGCTAGTCTTTTCTTGGAGGCATCCGACCTTTGAGCCAACTTAGGGGATTGTTCGGATGAACCACAATGAACGCCT
>JAYTKL010000398.1:0-10821 GCA_043730305.1 Deinococcales bacterium
TTTTCATAGACCGCGAGATTCGCGTTAAAACACGTCCCTCACAGTGTTCTAGCTTAGGTTCTTGGCTGGGGTTGTGATGATCTCACGACACCACCCAAAGAATTTATTCACGCCATCACAAGCCCAAAACTCAAGCAATTCGTTGTTGCCTGCATTTGCGTTTCCCAGTCCCGAATCGTGCGGGTCTTGTCACACCCAAATTCAAAATGCTTGGCAGCAATCGATGCACGCTATTTCCGCCACCGACGATTGGTACGTGCGGGTCAAAGAAACCTTTGCGCTCGAGCGAGGCGATGCGGCAGTACGTTTGTGCGCAGGCTGTCACGCGCCCGTTGCCCTGATGACGGGCGAGGTTGGTTTGTACAACCCTGAGGACGCCACGAGCCGTCAAGGGATGTCTTGTAGCATCTGTCATACCCTTGATGCCGTGCGTGGCGGCAATGGCGCTTATGTGTCCAATTCTGCTCGAGTTCGGGCGTATTTGGGTTCGGAGGGTTTGGAATCCACCGCTCAGGGGTCTGGCTTGGGTGCTGGACTTTCGAGATTCTTGCTCTGGCAAAAACCAGAAGCGCATATTCAAGACATGGGGCGTGGTGGAAACTCGAGCTTGCTGACGAGCGGTCAAACTTGTCGAGCCTGTCACAGCTTCACGATCAACAACGTCAAAGTGCAAAGCACGTGGGACGAATGGCAAGCCTCGAGTGCGGCAAAAAAGGGTGTGACCTGTCAAGCTTGTCATTTCAGGCAGAGTGGCAATCCAAACACGCCTGAGGCTGGCGAGGTCGCAAATGGTCGTGTTCGAGATCAAGTTTTTGCCCACTCGCTCGCTGGTGGCAGCACCATGCAACCCCCTCGAGGTATGGATAACATTGAAACCTTAAAACAGAGTCTCAAACTCGAGCCGCGATTTCAAAATGGAGTGCTTGAAGTCAAAGTGACAAACCTGATGGCGGGTCACAGCATTCCCACGGGGGTCACTGATCTGCGCCAATTATGGCTCGAGGTGATCGCCACCGATTCGACTGGCAAGACTGTGTTCAATTCTGGAACACTAGACCGAGCAGGCAATGTTTTAGAGGGTTCGAGCATGTTCCATGTGGTGCTGGCAGATGCTCAAGGGCAAAAACTCGAGCGACATGACATTTGGCGGGTGGCGAAGGTTCTGGAAGATACCCGAATTCCAGCCGAAAGCTCGAGAACAAGTCGTTTTCAAATTCCAACAAATGCCCGAAACGTGCGTGTTCGGTTGCTCTGGCGGGATGCTCCAGCTAGATTTGCCGAATTTGTTTTGAAAGTACCTGGCTCAAGCCTTCCAGTGCAAGAACTTGCTTCATGGCAAGGGCAGCGCTAACCAAATCACTCGACTCGAGCTTCAATCGTCCAGACAATGTCTTCACGCAAACTCGAGGCGACCGAACAGTATTTCTCGTGCGAAAGGTGCGCGGCTTTCTCGAGTTGCTCTGTGCTGACGCCCTCGCCCGTACCAATGTGCCGCACCAGAATGCTGGTGTAGCGCCCTGGTGTTCCCTCGGCTCGAGTGCCCTCAATCTCGAGGCGGTAGCGCGTTAAGGGCGTGCGGCGTTTTGCCATGATGTCTTGCACGTCCACCGCCGTACAACTGCCCAACGCCGCCAGCAAAGCCTCCATCGGACCCAAGCCTGCACTGGGCGGGTCACTACTGATTGGCAAGACTTTATGCGCGGTGATCGTGAGGCGGTCTGCACGCGGATTTTGCGCCACAAAATTCGAGGAATTTGCGCCAGAGGGGTTTAACGCATCGACAAAAACGGTTTTGATATTCGCCATACATCAATTTAACGTTTCCCAGGGTTTGTAAGCGGTTGGTTGGGATACTCGAGAATGGATGTACTGACTTGCCGCGTTTAAGGACGGTCAGGTTCATACTCGAGTTGTACCTGACTGGGCAGGATTAAATTTTGCTCAAGCAGTTCGACAAAAGCATTGACCACTCTGGGGTCAAATCCTTTGCCAGATTGAAGTTTGATCTCGCTCATGGCGTCCTCGTGACTCCAAGCGTGTTTGTAGGGGCGTTCGTGGGTCAGGGCATCGTAAACGTCGACAATGGCAACAATCCGTCCAGAGATTGGAATGTTTTCACCCCATAAACCATTTGGATAACCGCTGCCGTCAAAACGTTCGTGGTGGGTTAAAGCAATTTCTTCTGCCATGCGAATCAATTCTGAATGTCCGTGTCTTAAAATATGAGCACCAATGGTGGTGTGGCGTTCAACCTGAGTGCGTTCGATTGGGTTTAAACGGTCTGGTTTCAGTAGGATCGCGTCAGAAATTCCGATTTTTCCAACGTCGTGCAGGGGTGCCGCTTTGGCAATCAGTTCAATTTGAGTGTCTGGCAACCCGAGCACCCGAGCCACCTGGGTTGCCAGGTGTCCAACGCGCTGGGTGTGTTGCCCTGTGGCATCATCACGAAATTCGGCACATGCCCCAAGCCGTTCAAGCACCTCGAGTTGGGCGGCTTCGATCTCAAGGGCGCGGTTGAACAATTCGGTATGGGCTTCTTGAAGGGCTTGGGTGCGCTCCAGAACCCGCGCCTCGAGTTTTAAGTGCAAGGAGCGTGTCTCGAGCAGGTTACGGATGCGCAATAAGGCTTCGGTGCTGTCAAAGGGTTTGGTCAGAAAATCCCTGGCGCCTGCTTGCAGGGCGCGTTGTTTGGTGCTGGCTGAAATGTCGGCGGTCAGGACAATGATTGGTAAAAAACTGTCTTTGGGCAGAATCATGTCCAGTTGTTCCATGACCCCAAACCCGTCGAGTTCTGGCATGGCAAGGTCAAGCAAGATAATGTCTGGTTCAAAGTCGGTCAGCAGGGTGAAGGTTTCTCGAGGGTTGGTGGTGCTGGCAATTTGAGTGTAACCACCCAATTCTTGCAACAACCGTTTCAGAAGCAAGATGTTGGCTTCTTGGTCATCGACGATCAGAATTTTAGCGTGTTGTGTTTCGAGCTTCATTGATATTGCCCTTCAGTGACCAAATTTGTACTTACTTTAGCGCCATGATTCTTACAGTTTCATGACTCGAGTTAAAACACGGATTTAAAGTTCATTTTCGCCTTGCACTTCATCCAGAACTTGCAAAAAGGTGCGCACGTCAAAAGGTTTGGTCAAATACTGCCTCGCGCCAGCTTTGATCAACTTGGCGGTTTGTTCGGGGTTGGCATCGGCGCTGAGAATCACCACTGGAATACTTTTGGTGCTGGGGTCAGCTTGCAATCGGTTTAAAACCTCCTGTCCTTCAAGGTCGGGCAGGTGCAGGTCAAGCAGCACCACATCTGGTTGTTTCTGGCGTACCAACTCGAGTCCGCTTAAACCATCCGTGGCGGTCAACAACGTCGCGTTTGGACGGTTTGCCAGAATCAATTGCACCAGTCGAATGTTGGCAGGGTTGTCTTCGATGTAGACCACCGTGCTCGGTTTGGACGGTGCTGCCTCGGGCTTCAGATCGTTCAAAGTTTGGATACCAGATGTTGACGCGATTTCTGAAACAATAGGCAGTTCAATGTAAAAGGTGCTGCCCTCACCCGGTCGGCTGCTCACACCAATTTTTCCGCCCATCGCCTCGCTCAAGCGTTTGGACAACGCCAGTCCAATACCACTGCCCTCGATTCGGCTTTGTTCCGCCCCGAGCCGTTCAAAAGGGGTGAACAATTGCTCGAGCTTGCTGCTTGAAATGCCAACGCCGGTGTCTGTGACGTTGATCCGCAACCGCTCCAAGCCTTCCAAGCCAAACCAGACCCTGACCGAACCAGCTTTTTTGTTGTATTTGACCGCATTCGAGAGCAGGTTGATTAAAATTTGTTTTAAACGTTGACGGTCGGCGGTAATGCGAAAACGGTTCTCGTTCAGTTCCTCACCCATCAACACTTGAATACCAGATTGAACCGCCAACGGGCGAATCAGGTCCAAGCTTTCGATCACACTATCCAGCGGATTGATGGCTTCCAGGAACAGGTCAATTCTTCCAGATTCGATGCGGGCAATATCAAGCACTTCGTTGATCAAACCCAGCAAGTGCTTGCCGGCTTTGCTGATTTGCTCGACACTTTCACGGTCATTGCTGCTTAAACTCGAGATGCCCAAGAGTTGCGCAAATCCCAAAATGGCATTCAAGGGCGTGCGCAGTTCGTGGCTCATGCGAGACAAAAATTCGGATTTGGCACGGTTGGCTTGATCTGCCGCCAAGGCATTTTGTTTGTAAGCCTCGCTGCGCACACGGTACAACTCGGCTTGGGTCTGGCTGCGCTCGAGATCAAATTGCACCGCCAGATCACGGGATTTCTTTTCGGACTCCAAATTAAAAAATTCTTTTTCCAGGCGGTGGTATTCCTTGTAAAACGCCAGGGCTTTGCCGGGATCACCCGCCATTTCAAAAGTTTGTGCCAGCTCCTGAATGCTGTCTTGAAAATACTTTTTCTGGTCGGCAGTGCGTGCCAGAGTCTGGGCTTCTTGAAAATAGTTGGTGGCAACTTCAAACCGTCCAAGGCTGCGCTGATTGACACCCAAGCCGAGCAGGGCAATGATTTCGCTTTCGCGGTCAACAATGTTTTTGGCGAGTGCCAACGATTGCAGGTACGCCTCGAGCGATTCGAGGTATTTGCCAAGCCCGTTAAAGGTTTTACCCAAACCCTGATAGGCATAAAGTGCGCCCGAAGGCATTCTGATCTCTCGAGCGATACCGAGCGCCTGATGAAAGGCTTGGATGGCTGCATCGAATTGTTTTAATTTGTTTTGAACTTGCCCAGTGTTCACCATTGCCAGCACTTGGGTTTCTTTCAGTTGATGCTTTTGCGAGAGTTGCGCGGCTTCAGCAAAAAATTCGAGGGCGGTTTTGTCATTGCCCAGTTCCTCGTAAACATTGCCCAAACCAATCAGACACCGTGCTTCAAGGTCTGGGTCTTTGACCTGATGTTCTTTGAAAAGTTTAAAGGCTCGCAAGACATATTCGAGGGCTTTATCGTGGTTGGCTAAACTGAGTTGTGATATTGAAAGGTTGATCAGGCATTTCACTTGCCCGCGAGCGTCGTTTAATTCAATATGAATCTCGAGCGCACGGTTGATAAAATCGTTGGCTTGAACATTACTGCCCTCCAAGTCATAAATCGATGCCAAGTCGTTCAGGCTGTCCGCCTCGAGGTCTTTGGCACTGGCAAGGCGACTGAGTTCTAAGGCGGCGGCGAATTGTTCACGCGCATCTTGATGATGTTCAAGTGTTCTGTACACCCGTCCTTGCTCGAGTAGCATTTTGGCACTTCCGCGTTGATCAAGAAGTTGTTCATAGCTTTTAAAGGCTGCTTTGAAAGCCTGAATCGCATCGTCAAACGCCAGCATTTCAAGATGGCTTATGCCCACCAGGGCTTGAGTGTTTGCCATGATGGCGTGTTCATGCAACGTGCCTGCCAACTCCTTGGCTTGCAGGGCAACTTCGAGTGCCATTTTGGGATTTCTCTCCGAACCAACCTCGAGAAACGCCTGTGCCAGTTGGGTCAAGGCGCTCAATTTGGCATGACCTTCAAGACGCACGGTCGCGCTCAGGGATGTCTCGAGTGGAGTTGAGGGTTTAGTCATGGGGGGTTTGGAAATGCCTTGTCAGTTCCGATCTGGAAGCTGCGGCTTTTATCATACTGAGAATGAAATCAAGAACATGTTCTGAATTGACAAACCGATCCTGAAAGCGCAAAGCTTCTCAGGATCGGTTTTACATCAGGGTTTGAACGTACAGTTTATGCGAGTCCCGTTGGTCGATCATGTTCGACGCTTCGCCTTTACAGCGGTTTTCATATTCGTTGACGCGCTTCTTGACCATAAAATGCACCTGTCTTGCTCGTAAGACAGCACCTGACGGGCTATTCGCGCTTCGCGTCAAACATTGTGCAAGGCGCTGTAAAATCATCTCCAGTTTGTTCGCGGCGTTGGACACGCTCGAGAAAAAGCACCAAACTCGAGAAACCAGAAAAAGCAAAAACCCCGTTTATCACGGGGTTTTCTGTTGGCGGGTCGTGCAGGGCTCGAACCTACGACCTATGGTTTTGGAGTCTCAATTTCTGGCTTTTTGTGGAAACTGCTAGAGTCTAATAGATTCGTTGTAGACGCATTCTCGAGAACCGAATAAGACATTGCACCCTTTTGGAAACTAGCAAAAACGAGTGCGATTGCACACGGGTTGCACACGGTAAGTCACACCACAAGAAATAATTCAATCTCAACTTTGCCCGACCTAAACAGACTTTTTGGCTGCTTTGCGTTTTCTATAGGCGGCTTGTTTACATGCGTCATCGCAATAGGCTTTTTTCTCTGAGTTTTGATTAACCAGTGCAAACCACTTTTTGCAGGCATCAAACTCGCACTGCCTATATTCTGTACCTCGAGCAACGGCTT
This sequence comes from Deinococcales bacterium, assembly GCA_043730305.1. GTDB lineage: Bacteria > Deinococcota > Deinococci > Deinococcales > JAAFIG01 > JANXTZ01. The sequence continues at coordinate 6,408 of JAYTKL010000398.1, forward strand.
GAGCAAAATGCAACCACAGAGCATCTATAAGAGTTTTGGGAACTATTTTCAAATCTAAGTGTCTACTTAATGGGTTTGTTACATCCCAAAGCAATTGTGGACGCACATCTGAAAGCTTTTCATTAATTTTAAAAAGTATTGCATGGCGAGCAACCTCTTTAATTGTTGGCTTTATTAGTTCTGCTGGAAAATTAATTGGAATTGAAAAATCGGTTTCTAATCTATTTTGCTGTTCAGATGGCGCACCTAATGTATAGTAAAATTCTGATCTTGATACAAATTGCCATCGGTAATCATTTGTTTCAAATCTTTGAATGAAGTGTTTTTTCAATTCATTTACATTATCCTCTTGTATTAAATCCCATAAATCACAGTAACGCTTCATTTGATGAATATTACTTTTCCATGCTTCAAATTTTTCACCTGCCAATACTCCAAGTGGTTGATCTGAATCTATATTTTCAAAAGGAACAGTAGATACTTTTGTATAAGGATTTTGAACGAGAATAATCGGGTCGTCAGGTTTCTCTTCGTTAGATTGAAATGGATTATTTCCGACAAAGTTATTCTCTTCTTGTAAAAACAACCTCCCATAGCTTGAAGCAAAGCTTTCAATGGCTTCTGTGGTGGGTTCAAGATTTGCAAAGTTACGCCATAATGCTGACGAACTATCAAGCGTACTCTCGAGAAACCTATGTTCTTTGGCTTGCACTCGGTTAATTAGAACCTGAAATGATTGACCGCTACCTAATGAAGTGAGAGTTTGGAATTCATAGCCTTGTTGTTCCACTTGGTAACGAAAAATTTCCACTGACATCATTTATCCCCTTGACACACGCATAACTTACTTCTGTTACGCTGTTGTTACGGTAATCATACACTTTACCATCTTGCAATGCAAGCGGTTAAAGCCTAAAATCAGCATCACAAACCAGCGAGCAGCCTTCTAGCAACTAGAAGAACGCTCAAGGTTGAAAGGATACGGTGGTAACGAATGGTAGAAAGCCTCACAATTAACACGCAAGCGACTCAAACCCTCACGGGTTGGGGACGTGACCACATTCGCAAACTTGTAAAGGAAGGTAAATTACCAAATGTTGGGAACTCGAAACGCTTGTTAATTCCTCGGTGTGCCTTGATTCGCTTCCTCGAGAGCGCAGGTCAAAAATGAAACCCCATGCGGCAAACATAGGGTACGAAAACACTCTTCACGGTAGTGTACCACAACAGGCTACCTTATTTTCTGTGCCAACTGAGACAGTTAGGACAGAAACAACCCCAAAGCCCGAAAGTGGGCAAGGGCAAAACGAAAAGCCAAAATACGAGAACCGTGTTAAAAAAACTACAGCCCCACACTGGACACAAAACGTTGATGATCGCGTTGCCTACGCCTGTTGGATGCTTAATTGTAATCCGCAAGTTTACATTGCTTATCGCTCCGTCGCCGACGCACAAAGATTCAAGAATCCCTTTAGGCGCATCTCGAGCGAGGACATTGTTAACAAGTTGCGCCACCACACACTTATCCGCGCTGACGGAGATTATTTCAAAGTCAATTCCAATGCTAAGTCTCTTTTCGCGGCATTGTACAAACTCGAGCGCACGGACGCAAAAATTGGCAAGAAAAAACGCTGGCTCGATTACCTTACGGATGAACAGTGGCAGTCCATTCTGACAGCCTTGAAAAACCTAAATGACCCGAACCCGTGACCTCGAGGCATTAGGCGCAGCACACCGTAAGTCACACCAAGGCTTCCTCCCCGACTTTGTACGAAAGTCGGGGGGCAGGACACGGCGCAAGGCAAGTGAGGCGCTTGGAGACGGTAACGGTTGGCTGTCACGGCTGGCAATGGCAGGGAAACAACTGGAGCATCACACAGTCCATCTGTCAGCCTTTAAGCTCGAGCACCTTGAGGGAGAAGAGAACCTTTATGACCATCAAGCCGTCAACACGATCAAACAAGCAGTCCTTGAAGCCATGCCTGGAACGTTCAGAGCAAGGCTCGAGGTCGGTAAAGAAGGACGGCGGCGGCTTCATGTTCATATCTTGGCACACCAAGCTCCTATCTTTGCTCACCAAGTTCCTAAAGTGGCTCACGTTATACGACCCGTTACTGACCTTAAAGGCATGGGAGTATATATGTACAAGTGTCCAGTACCCGAAAACGACAATCTATCTGCTGGCATTTACTTGGAAGGTAAAAAACAAGCACGACTTAAGGGGTACAAACGCCTTCCAAAAACAGCATTTTCACGCGGGATTCCGCAAGGTTAAAAACACCTTCTGGTCGCCCTACGTACTATCACAACAGAACCGACGACCCCTAGTGCCCTACGTACTATCGGCTTACTTTCCAGTGTGGTCTTGGTCGCCCTACGTACTATCGCGTTTTGAAAGTCTCGAGGTGGTTCTTTTGTTAACTGTTTTTCTTGTGGTGTTGTTGCTTAAGTTTAGCGTTGCTCAATCGGGTGATGCTTTGAACTCGTGTTTAGTTTTGCTGATTCGGTTTCATGTGTGGCGTTTCAAACAAAAGTTATTCTCGAGGCTTAAATCTTGTTCGCATGACTTGAGAGCAGGGACGCTCGAGCAGCTTTATCGAATGGACTGGCTGCTTGACGACCTAAGAAATAAACCTTGTTCAGACCGTTTTGAACTCGAGCAACTGCTTGAAATGATTCGCAAGGTTAGGGTGGTGCGGTCTTGAGTCTCGAGCTTGATTTATGTGCCAACAATGCACAAACCAAACAAATTAAATCAAAATATCGAGGTCGTGATGTTTAACGAAAAGTTTGTAGAACGTACAATGCACCCGAATTGGGGCGGTGCTCGAAAAAAAAGCGGTAGAAAACGTTTGCCACCTTCCTCGAGTATCAGAATTGAAACCAAGTTGCTCGAGGAAGTCAGAAAATTCACGAGGTTTGCAGGGAACTCGAGAGAGTTGATTCAATGCGCCGTGAGGAAGGAGTTGGTTGTGCGTCAAACGGCTCGAGATGCACACTGCCGAACAGTGGCACTCGGAATGATCGAAAGAAACAAAGCAAGCGGACGGGTATCCTCACCGCTATTGAAGAAGATTGCAGCATCACCAAAGGGTGAGGATACCCCCCAACATAAAAACGCGTTTTAACTGGTTTGACCAAGGGCATGAACACCTTCACACTGATTTACATTTTTTTGGATTTTTGAAACTTTCCCTTCACTGCTCGAGGTCGTAACAGGCTGTTATAACCTCGAGTTACTTTTTCGCTGGCAACACCCACCCCCCTATGGTGAAGCCTTCCAACTGCTCACGGAATTTTTAGAAAATTTCGTCTCAAACTTTACAGGCTCGAGCGTGCTATCCCAAGTTGGGACGGGAAACAGTGCGTTACGCGGTGTTACAGTAATTTTACCACATTGCCGCCCCCGTCAATGTGGTTTAGCATTGTGCTAGACGGCTTAGATTGTACTATCGTACAGAATAGTCTACAACGCTTTTGAACTCGAATTGAGGGTAGCAACACCCTTTAAAACTCGAGTTTCTTGTGTCTGGCAAAGCTTGGTTATAAGTTTTGCGGCGCTGCGAAAGTGATGGCTCAAATTTGAGCGGTAAAGATTCGAGTTCATTGCCCCAATAGCTTCATGGTGTGAAGAAACGAATCTGTTGCAATTGCGTTTTTTGCAAAGCTCAATGCTATTCTAAAATGAGCAAAATAAAGTCAATAAAAATAGCGGAGGGTTAGATGGAACGAAAAACTTTGGTGATGATCCGAACCGTCATAGCTGTGATTGCTGTTGCCTCTTTCTTAATTGCTTCAGGGGCAAACGCCCTTAACTCACTCGAGCGAACCACCCATATCAACCAAGTCGTTGCTGCTCTGGGTGGTGTGATTAAATCGTGCGCGGCAAGTTTCGCAAAAGACAACATTTGCGGAACAGCCCCTTTTAACCCAACTTTGTTAATGTCATCTTGGGATTTGTTTTCAGAGCAAGGTGAAATAGTCAGCATTACAGCAAAACCCATCACTGATTGGTCTGAATCTGGTGGTGTTTACACTAAAAATTTTGGGTTCAGTGACGATGATAGCTATAAAGTCATCGTTAGTGGAACATCGCTCAAATCTGCCTTTAGAGTCGTGTGGCTAGCCCCTGTAATCAACATAGATTCCGCTCAAAACCATAGTACATGACAAAACTTAGGTTTGCTGTCCAGCACAAGAATCTTATACATATCAGCTACCAAATCCCTTCCGAGGAGTAGCAGCCTTGAAAAAGCATACCAAACTTCAAGCCATTCTCAAAAAATCCTTTCACCTCCAAGCCCAACGCATCACCGCAATGACCTACTTCACCCTTGCTGTCATCAAAACCAGAAGCGTTGACTACACCCAACTTAGTCTTTCTTGACCATAAAACGCACCTTACGGGCATGGT
>JAYTKL010000399.1:0-4779 GCA_043730305.1 Deinococcales bacterium
GGTTCAAAAAAAAACTCGGGAATCCGAACTGACAGTCCCCAGGTAGCGCCTCGGGTCGAAACTCCTGCTCGAGCCTCTACGGTTGTGGCATCGGTGATGGAAGTGATCGAAACTCGAGTTGAAGTGCCAGCCGAGCCACAAGTCAAACCGATACTCGAGCCAAGCCAAGACGATGTCGTGCTCGAGCCAGCGCGGGTGCAAATTGAACCTGAAAACCTGCCTCAAGTCATCACGCAAAGGGTCATACCCGCCTTTGCCCTGGGTGGCACGATCACGGTGACGCATTCGAGCATTCCGGCGACGCTCGAGTTTGAAACACTTGGGGTATTAAACCCAGAACCGAATTTGTTTGAGCTTTCACCGTCCGAACCCGGTCCAGAACCGATATTGCTCGAGACTCCAACGCTCCTCGAGATTTCAGTTGAAACCGTTGAACTCGAGTCAGCCCCAATTGAAGAAACCGATTTTGCACCTTGGCTCGAGACTGAAGGCACGGGCTTGGCAATCACCAGCATTGACGTGCTTGAGGATGCCGCGCCGCTCGAGGCGTTCGGTTTGGATTTGGGCGATTTGGACGCGCCAGTGATGCAAGCGGTGGGCATACCAGCCTTAAAGGGACATCCGACATACCAGCGAATGGCGAAACTGTTCAAGCACCGGGTGCGCGAGGCGGGCTTGCCGGAAGTCGTCGCCACTCCAGAAACACCTGTCGCGCCAGTGCCAGAAGAGAGTGAAGTTTGAAATTTTTTGTCCTGCTGGTCTTTTTGTTAGGCTCGAGCATTCTGGCTGCACCTGGCAAACTCGAGTTTAGCCCTGGCATCAGCGATGACCGTGGTTTGGTGGTGCAAGCCAAAACCACCATTTCAGCCAGCGTCACCACCGACATTGCCAACATCAACCATGCCAGTTTGAACATCACGCGCGGCGGGCGGGCTTTGGGCGATTTTCCGCTCAAACAAAATGGCAATGTCTGGAGCACGAACTTGAAGCTCGAGTTTCCTGGTTCGCACATTTTAACGGTTCGTTTGTTTGAGGGGACTAAAATTTGGTCGGCGGCGGCAGATTTGACGGGCATTGAAAGCGCCGTGGCAAAAAATACTGTGGCAAGCAGCGACCTCGAGTTTTTGGTCACGACGGGCAAAGCTGGAGGCGATGCCAGCCCAGCGTTTGGCTTGCTGGCATTGCTGGGTTTGATCGCGTTGGTGTTTTTAGGCACTCGAGCTTTTGGGAGAAAAAAATCATGATTGAACGAACAACTGTTGAAGAAATTACTGACATTCTAAAAACCGCCAAGACCATTGCGGTATTGGGCATCTCGAGCGACGCGAAAAAACCTGGTTTTTACGTGCCAGATTATATGTTCACACATGGGTACAGAATCATTGGGGTTAACCCCGAACTCAGCCGAGGTTCGGTGAAACTTTTTGGCGAGCGCGTCCGAGCCAGGTTATCCGAGATTGAGGAACCCGTGGACGTGGTTGACGTTTTTCGCCGTCCAGATTTGCTCGAGGCTCATTTGCGGGATTTGCTTGCGATGCAGCCAGCGCCCAAGTTGGTTTGGTTGCAGCAGGGCATTCGCAATGCCAATTTTGCCAAGGCGGTCATGGCGGCTGGGATCGAAATGGTTCAGGACCGTTGTATGCTCGCCGACCACCAGGCTTTGGGAATATAAAATGCGATTTTGACGTGAGGCTTGCAAATTTGCTAGGGTACAGTTGAAAAGTTATCAATGCCTGACATACAGAAAGTCTAAACCTGTGGGAATTTCCCATTTCAAATCGATTTTTGGCGCATAATGGTGTGATTGCAAAAAGTAGGCACTGTTTTAAAAATGGGGTCAAGGCTACAGGAGGATAGACATGCCAGCATTACCAATCGGGGATCGTCGTCTTGGCGCGATTTTATTGCAACTGGGGTTCATCAGCGACACTGACATGCAAAAAGCCATTGAACGGCACGGCGAAATTGGCGGGCGACTTTCGGACATCCTGATCGAATCCGGAACAGTCACCGAACGCAAGATCGCTCAAGCCATCGAGGACGAACTTTCGTACCCGCTTGTGAACTTGCTGGCGCTCGAGCAAAAACCGATGCCCGAAGTGACCGCGCTGATCGAGGGCGAAAAAGCCACCGAATTGCAGGCGTTTCCGTTCAAACTTGACGACGACAAGCTGAGCGTGGCATTCGTTGATCCGCTGAACACCATGGCGGTCGAAGGCATTGAAGATGCCACGGGTTTTGTGGTGATTCCGTATCAGGCGCTGCGCGACCAGATGCGCTGGGCAATTGCGACCTATTACCCAGAATTGGGTCTGGAAATACCAGATTTAAACAAGATCGCCAATCCAGAAATGGAACGGCTGGGGCGGCGCTTGGTGGCGCAAGGTTATGTCACCGAAAGTCAACTCGAGGATGCCCTGGCGCAACAAGAACCGGGCGGCGATCAAATCGGTAAAATCTTGATGGGCATGGGAGTTTTAAAAGAAAACGATTTGTTCCGCACGCTTGCCGAGCAGAACAACACGCCTTTTGTTGAAGACACGGGCAAACTCGAGATTCCTGATGAGGTCTCGAGTTTGCTGCTTCGAGCGGACGCCGTAAAACTTCAAGCCGTGCCAATTCGAGCCGACGGTCACGAGATTGCGATTGCCACCACCGATCTGAAACGCCAAGCCGAAATTCAGAATTTGTTCACCAAACCCGTTAAATTCATGATGATCGCCCCGAGTGAACTCGAGGCGTTGGTCGAGCGGGTGTACTCGCAAAAAGGGCGTTTGGGTGAGGCGCTGGTCACCAGTGGCAAGGTCAACCGTGAACAACTGGCGGAGGCTTTAAAAGTTCAACGCAAATCTGGGCGCTCCAAACCCCTGGGTGAAGTGCTGATCGAAATGGGTTTCGTCACCAACGACGAGGTTGACAAAGCCCTGGATAAACAACGCAAAGGTGGCGGACGGCTCGAGGATACGCTGGTGCAGTCGGGCAAGCTATCACCTGAAATGCTTTCCAAAAGCTTGGCGGTGCAGTTGGGTTATGACTTCATTGACCCAACCGCCAAACCCGCCGACCCCAGCGCCTTGCCGATGATTCCTGAAGCTCAGGCACGGCGTTACACGTTGTTTCCGTACAAGCTCGAGGGTAATGTTTTGATCGTCTTGATGAAAGACCCCAGAAATGTTTTTGCGTTGGACGATTTGCGCCTGATGACCGGACGCGAGATCAAACCTGCGGTGGCGACCGAAAAAGACATTCAAAAATTGATTGATCGTTTTTACGCCGCAGGCACGGACGTTGACGCCCTGAACAAAGAACTCTCGGCGCTTGGACGCTCTGATAAAGAAGAAGTATCCAACGACTCGAGCTTAGACGACAATGCCATCGTTCGCACGGTGGACAACATCATCCGCGAGGCGATTCTGGCAGAGGCTTCGGACATTCACATCGAACCGACCGAAACCAATGTGACCGTGCGCATTCGGGTTGATGGTTCGCTTCGGAAGTACATGGAATTGCCCAAAGCCGCATCCAACGGGCTGGCTGCCCGTATCAAGATCATGGCACAACTCGACATTGCCGAGCGCCGCGTGCCACAAGATGGACGCATTCAATTCCGCAGCCGCAACATTGCCACCGATTTGCGTACCAGCACCTTGCCCGTGCGTTACGGCGAAAAGATTGTGATGCGTATTTTGCAAAAAGCCAGCAATATCCCCGAGATCGAACAACTCGGTTTTAGCGATTACAACATTGGTTTGTACGCTGACCTGATCGAAAAACCGTACGGCATTTTCTTGGTGACTGGTCCGACGGGTTCTGGTAAGTCGTACAGCACTTTCGCCACGCTCAAACGCATTGCTCGCCCTGACGTGAATGTGTCCACCATCGAAGACCCAATCGAGTACGAGATTCCTGGCATCAATCAGTCTCAGGTCAACAACGCCGCAGGCATGACCTTTGCCAGGGCATTGCGGTCTTTTTTGCGTCAAGACCCCGACATCATTATGGTCGGTGAGATTCGGGACACCGAAACCGCCAAAATTGCCGTCGAAGCCGCACTGACAGGTCACTTGGTCATCGGGACGCTTCACACCAACGATGCCGCCGGTGCGGTGGTGAGGCTCGAGGAAATGGGCGTCGAGTTGTTCAACATTTCTGCCGCGCTGGTCGGTGTGCTGGCGCAGCGCCTGGTGCGCAAAATCTGTAAAGATTGCAAAACCGAGATGGCAGCCGATCCTGATGTGTTGCGTCGTCTGGGCGTGACCGAAGACGAGATGAAAGGCGCGAAGCTTTACAAAGGCGCGGGTTGCGACAAGTGCGGTAACTCTGGCTACAAGGGACGCATGGCGATTCACGAACTGATGATTATCAACGATGAGGTTCGCAACACCATTATTGCCGGTAAAACCAGCACCGAAATCAAGGAAGTTGCCAAAACCAAAGGCGGAATGCGTACGCTCTTGATGGACGGCATCGAAAAAGCCATGCAGGGTTTAACCAGTCTCGAGGAGATTTCGGGTTCGGTCAGCAGCGAGTAAATCAATTAGCGAATAGCGAAAAGCAAAAACATTTGGGTGGCGGCTCGAGGGTCGCCACCCTTTATTGATTGTTCATGCTGATTATTGATTGTTCATGCTGAGGTGGCACTCAAACCTCAAATTCGTTAAACTCGAGGCAAGACAAAATAACTCGGCTTGCTCGAGTTTGACGGAGGTCATTATGGATGTGAACAATTTACCTGAAAGCACCAATGTTTCAGAAGTCGGACGCGGTTCTTCTGCCCCT